>NZ_CAWQOY010000138.1:0-125320 GCF_963896525.1 Nodularia sp. LEGE 04288 | reverse complement strand
TTCCTGACTAATTCGCGTAAACTTTCCGCGAATTAGTTTTCTGACTCTATTTCTCCCACACTTTTACTCACTCTCAATCCTTTAAACCCTTATCTCAAATTGCTTTCGGCTTATCTTAGTGCCATTCTCCTATACTCAAAGCGATGTCTACGACGGGCTACGCCTACGCTAGCTTTTGCCGACCTATTTCCGAAAAAAGGGCAGCCAGCATATGCACCTTGGCGGTTAGCGTTGGTGTGCATAATGCAATTTATAGAGAATTTATCTGACAGACAGGCGGCGGATGCAGTACGCGGACATATTGACTGGAAGTATTTGTTGAGCCTCCCGTTAAGCGACCCAGGCTTTGACTATTCCATCCTTTCGGAATTTAGGACGCGATTACTTGCAGGTGGCGCAGCGCAAAAACTACTGGATATATTGCTACATCGGTTAAGGGAATCTGGAACACTCAAAACACATCGGCGACAGCGTACTGACTCAACTCATGTTTTAGCTGAAATCCTTACTCTGAATAGATTGGTCTCTGATTAACTCAGCCCTGCTGGGTCTTTTTTCTTGCCTTAGTCTAAACTCCAGTTAACAATCGAAGTATTTTAATAACAAGTCCCTATCGCAAGCATGGAGATTTGCTTTGAGAATTTCTTTTTGCTCAGTTAAACTTAAGCCCCAAGTGGTACAATCATCAAGCAAGCATTTCATTTGTTCGGGCTGAGTGTATAAGTTTACTATTGTTATTGCATATTCCGACAGGGATTTCTTCTCTTGGTTTGTTAGATTTGGTCGGCCTGCATTCAGCAAATCAAGGCGATCGCTGTTATCCTTAAAAGCTGTACTACGATCAAGTCTCTTAACCAATTCCCATGCTTGAGACCAGTTTTGCTTAGATTTGTTTTCAACAAGACTCTTACAGAGTGTGCGAAGTTCTGATTTAACCTCAGTGTTCTCTAAAAGACACTTTTGCTCATGTAGTCCATGATTGAGCAATATTTCAGCTAAAGCAGGATTTTGCTGGAGGCGCTCATTTAACAATAGGCTGAGGGATGCAGGCGAAAGTCTGCTCAACTGTGCAAATAGTAGTGGAATATCCTGAGTCGGATCAATTGCTGCCAAGTCACTGCTAATGTAATCAAGTACTAAGTCAAAGTCATGGGCTGGGTTGGCTACACTTTTAAGAATGTTTTTTAGTTGAGTCAAGTCTAATTGCCAAGCCTTACAATCTTGGAGCAAGCGCCGCGTTTGTGCCGGTTTTGTGTAGAGATTATTAGCGATTTTTATTGCTTGATTCACCAAATCACTTTTTTCACTTAACCCTAAATCTGCTCTACCTGAAGGCATCTCTAGCTCAATTCCTGGTGTCCAACAAACATATTGTAGTTTCAACCAATCATGAGTTGTAAATTTCTGGGTAATACTAGGGCTAGTTACCAGAATTTTCAAATCATTATCAACGCGCTTGTATTTAATCCAATCGACGCATAAATAGTGCCATAGCTTGCTATTGAGCCAGTCCAAACGGTTGCTATCTCGCAAACAGCGTGCCAAGGTATTAGCATACTCTGGTCGAGTAGCAACAAGTTGATCGAAAGACTCGCGTTGCGATCGCAACTGTTGCCATGCCAAACTGATTCGACAAAATTCTCTTCTCTGATTGTCATCCTCGGCTATTATCGGCAAGCAAATTGACAACACCTCAATAGGAAATATCTTTCCAACTATCCTATCGAGGAAAGCAGCAGATTGTTGTTGATTTTCGTAAAGAGCTTTAGCTAGTCTATCCCAGATGTTCCAGGTAATAGTTGGTTGCTGGAGCGCAATGAAAATGTCGCCTAGCTCAGGCTTTTTACCCTCAAACCATTCACAGGTTTTGACTAAGGCGTTACGATTGAAGTAGCTACCCAAATCCTGAGATTGCTGAATCAGGGCTGCTAGTAATTCGCGTGCATCTTCATAAGACGAAGACCATGTGACAAGAACTGTTTTGTAAAACTTATCTTGTTCTGACTCTTTCATTCCTGTTAAATTTGCCAGTTCTTGCAGGTGTTTTAAAACTGTATTCCGTTTTGTCAGTAAGATATTAAGTAAATCTGCTGCTTTTGGATTTTTAGCTTGTAGCTGTTTATATAAATATCTGTCATGAATTTTATCAGCATCAAAATGAACAACCAGAAGTGCAAGCTGGCAGTTAAAGAATTTATACAGGTCTTCAACTTTAAGTTCACCAGCAAGGGCAGTATCCAAAAACGTAATGCGTGCAGGGATGTCATCCTGAAAGATTTTGTTAATGACAAGATCAGTAGCAAGATCCAATGCTGATTGAGAGTCCTTTTGAGATTTATAGCTAACTACACTCTGACAGAGTGCGACAAGCTCCCGCACAATATCATTGTCTTCAACTTCATCACGTGGCTGATCTAATAACTTCTCTTTTAATAAAAATCTCTCAGCTAGGTGCAAATTATCTTGGAGTTCTTTTAAAAACTGGATTTTCTTGGTGCTTGAAAGAGACTTCCACACCTGCTGCAATATGACTGGGATATCCTCAAGAAGACGGACAATTATTTTTGGAGCAATAGGATCTTCCAATGTGACATTATTGTCATCAATTGAATCTAATTGCTTGAAGAGTTGTGGGATTACATCTATATCTGGGATATTAAGGATAGATTGAAGTAGGCTCGCGCACTCAGATTTAAACGTAGTATTTTTGTCAAACTCTCCTGCAAATTTTCTAGTATCACAATTGAACCAAATAAGATTATCAACAGGCTGACATTGAGAGGGATTATTAACTTTAATTAATAGTTTTGCCCAGTTACAATGCTGCTCGTCGAGTGTACCTCCCGCAACTGAGACTTTGTTACGCACACGAGCAGGTAGTAGTAGTAGGATGCTCTCAACAAAATCTACACTTTTTTCCCCTGTTAGAAGTAGCCGTTTACCATTATTTAAGGCAGCTAAAGCCGACAGCAGCAATGGCTGATCTTCAGCATCAGTATCACTGAGGCAGCGTTTGAGCTTATTGACTTCTTCTTGATTCAACTCTGTTGGTAACGGCTCTTTGAGGGGTAAAAGAGTCAAAGATTGTAAGTTAGCTTCAAACTGAGAAAAAAGTGGAATACGTTGAGTATTCATCCAATTTAAGAGTTGAAATGTCCGACCCCGTAGCTGCTTTGCTACCAAATCCATTGGGATAAAAATATAGTGAAGTTGGTTAAATCCTCTGGTCCCACTGCTGGCTTCCTGTCGATTATCATCAACAGCAGTTTCGACCTTCACCAACACTAAATTCTTATTTCCCTCGTCTGAGAAGATACCTATCGCCTTTGTATTCCTTCCAGGTGGTGTTGATCCCCAAAAGCGATGAGTTTCCGCTATAGTTTTGAGACTTTCTTCGTCCGTTAAATCAGTAGTACGAGCAACAAGACGATAGCCAGAATCTCTGCCATCAGCAAACTTGCCATAAATAAAGTGATTATATCCTGAGGCTAAATTCGTATGGAGCATATATGTCATTTTGGGTGTACATGGTATGTTTTGAAAATGAGGAGTAAGGAGAGGATGTTTCAAAATCTCAAACATCCTGCATACGCTACACTCAGCCTGAGTTCATCAATTTTGGTTTGACACATCACTAGGCTTAGAACGGGAAGGTGGATGATTTTGGATTCCTTGAATTAACCACTCAATCGGTTCAAGCACATTATGTGACTTCAATTTGACATCCGGCTTGATAGTCGGTTGTGTTTTTGGTAGCGAAGTTGGTTTCTTCTCGGTATTATTACCCGATGCCCAATTGCTAGATGAAGATGAACCGCTAGAGTTCGTATTGGTTGGTTGTGGTGTATGGGCACGAGAACGTTCATATGTAGTTTTATACTCCCCTTGAGTTGCCTCAGTCGGTGTATTAACTTGTGGTTCAGGGTTGTTATTTACTGCTGGCTCAATTACGGCTGGTTGCCACTTACCACCTTTGTCTTGATAACGACCTATAGATGATACGGAAAAGAATTCACAACGGTTTTCTTTACCAATTTTCTTTTTTCTTTTTTCTTGATTTAACTCTAACCAACAGAAGTTTTTCAGACGCTCCAACTCCAGACCCATCACCTTTTGAGCTAACTCATCGGATTTCTGCTCTTTACTCCAAAGGTCTTCACGGTCAACCTTGGTTACACAAAATGCCATGTATTGCTCTAGCCGCTCCGATATCATGCCAGAGCGTCGAGAACGCTTTTGGCACTCCTGAAATAAATTCCTTAGCAGAGTTGAGTACGCTCTGCCATCTTCCTTGCTTCTCATAGGATCAAGTAAGAAGATAATTCCATCGCACCTAATCAAATAGTCCACAATATCCATTAACTGTTCTTCTAGTTCATGGGTTTGAGCATCAGGGTTATCTATTTTGGCACTGGCTTTGGAGATATCCTCATAAAACTCCCCAGGTGCGTCAATAAAATTAAGCACAATTGTAGAGTTAGCAACACCTGAAGTATCGGGTCTAAGTGTATAGCTGAAAACTTCTAATT
Source organism: Nodularia sp. LEGE 04288 (assembly GCF_963896525.1). NCBI lineage: Bacteria > Bacillati > Cyanobacteriota > Cyanophyceae > Nostocales > Nodulariaceae > Nodularia > Nodularia sp. LEGE 04288. Next base: position 120,791 of record NZ_CAWQOY010000138.1, on the reverse strand, counting down.
TCTGGGATGGCTCTGTTGGGAGTGGGAATACTCGCTCTACACCGATGGTTGTAAGGTGTTCTTCTACAAAGTCACGTGCCTTTTCATCAACGTTAATTTCCCATTTTGGTGATAACTCTAGAGCATCATAAAGCATTGCCAAATATGTCGTTTTACCAGATCCTCTCGTACCCCAAATGCCTAAACGTATAGTTCTGGCAGAAGTTGGTAAGCTTTCTTGTTTGAACCACTTGGTTAAAGTATCTCTATAGCTTTTTAGACGATTGCTTAAGTCCAGTGTATTAGTAGTCATCATGACATTTTCTCCATTTATACCATTAATATTTGCTTTGTTGTGTTTTTTGATGATGCTGATTAACGTGCAGTATTATCAGTAAAGTGAAGCATCTTTTCCGTTTAAAAGGTTTTAAGATGCTCACTTTCTTCAGCATTAAAGTTGCAATTTAGTAGATTTAAAATCAGTCCTTGATACTGGCTAATGCTGCAAGTTTATCCTTTAGTAATTGCACACGCTTTAACTCTGAGTCGGGGATATTTAAGAGTTGGGCTATTTGATATGGATCGCCAGAATCGCGTATTTCAAAAAATACATCTCTGATAAAACTGAACAAGCCTTTTTCAATATCAATAAGTTCGTATCGATAAAGATTCATCAATCCAAAAACACACTCATCAGATACCTGAGTTTCATATAACTGTCTCACTTGTTTGACAAAACTGTTGAAGTTTTCAGCAGGGACAACAGGCTGAAGTTCTATCTTTTCAAGTATTTCAAACAGACCATGTTGTTTGCTGTTGCCTTGTGGAAGGGTAACGCTAAAATAATTAACTGGGGCAGTCATGTTTGTCATTGCGATGCGTTCACTCATTTTTTTCATTCTGGAGTCCATATTCTGAATAAGCGTTTTAATTGTTGATTCTAGCTTTTCAAAAACTTTTGGATAGCCGAAGCAGCCATTAGAGATGTTCTGATATGTCTGTTGTTTTTGAAACTCATCTTTGTAGAATTCAACAAAGTATTTTGCTAGCTCCGGTAAGCGTTGATTGAGTTGATACCAAAGATGCATTTGGGCATCATCAAGTACCGGTTCAAAAAATGGTTGACCTAGCATTCCGCCTTCATATAAAGGAGCTATATCAGTGTTAAAATGCGTCTCCCAAATCTGGGGCATCTGTTTTTTTAACTGTTCATCTGCTTCATCACAAATGATTTTGGCTTTATTATCCAGATCCTTATGTTTTGCCTCTAAGTTTTTCAGGACAGTTTTTCGGAAATTAACTAATTGGTATTTAAGCTGCTTTTGTTTGTCATGCAACTTAGTTTCTACTAACTCCTTAAAATATGTTTCTCCTTGTGTAGCTTTCAGCCCACTGTATTCACTGTCATATTTACTGTAGAGTGGGTTAATAATGCTATCCAAAGCCTGCTTGCCATCACGAATTTGTCCTTCAATGCGCTTATCACGAGCAAACTTAGTTAGTTCTTCTACCAGCTTCGGAACTTGACTTGCTTCAAGCACTTCCTGATCACTCTTGTTTTTGCCCCCATACCTTGCAAGGATGCCTTCGTAAGTTTTAGGATCTACTGGCTCTCCCATGATCTTCTTCTTAGCTAAGTACGCTATCGACGCGGAGGTTATGAAATATGGGGTGTCACCGCCTCGCTTCTTTAACTGTGGGGACGCATAAACAGGTAAGAGTTCCATTACGTCGCCCATCTGCTTATCCAGAGCAGAACGTGGCTCATCATCTTGGATTGTGTCTATGGCGTTTAGCACAAGAAAAATGCGTTCACCCGATTGCTCAATTCCTTGAGGGCTAATGTATTTACCTACACGCCTGAGCAAAGCATTATCACCACGACCAAGAATACGGTGTGCACGCATAATGAAGATAACTGCGTCAGCATCTTTAATTCCTTCACTAATAATTATGTCGTGTAGTGGGCTGCCATCGAGTCCAGGTAAATCAACCAAGCACACATTGTTAGGTAATTGCAGTGTCTGTATGCCATTAGAGTTTTTATTCGGTTTAATATGATATGTCACAGATTTTACCAAGCCAATTCTGCGCTTATTAGGATCTCTATTGAGATCGCTGTTCTCATCAATCAGCTCCTTCAATTCTCTCTCATCGGAGGGATCGCTAAGTGAGAAGTGAGTTTTTAGACTGCTAGGATCATTATTTCTATACTGGTTATTCAGGTCTTCCAATATTTTGCTTAATTTCTTTATATCTTCTTGAGCCTCTTCATGATCACCAGAATATTGTGACAACTTCAACTCTATTGCTTCTAAAAAGTTATTATCTTGATCATGATATGTAACCACTGCCTTTTCTTCTTCATTCTCAGGCACATCAAGAAATATTTCCAAAGCTGTACCTGTCGCAGCCTTACCAGATTTTGCCAGTACTAACTCACGCCCTAGCATGGCATTGAGCATCGTACTTTTTCCCGCACCAGAAGTACCAATCACCGCGATACGATACGGTTGTTTATAATTAAACGCCTTTCTGGCACGAGTTAATAAATCCTCATAACCATTAAGCTCTTGAGAATAGTCAGAAAAGAAGCTTTCTAGTTCTCCTAACCTTTTAATCTGCATAGTATAGCGTTGTGCTTGCTCGTCAGTAGCATCAGGCAGGAATTGCTTAATCTCGGCAATATTCACCATTTTCTTCTTCCACACACTAATTAAAGATTGAAGTTCTGAAATTTGAGGCTTTAATTTCTCTACGACTGCAAAATTTTGCAAAATATCATTCATATCTTCTAGGGGATGATCTTTTGCGGTTAATGCCAGTTGCTGTACAGTTTGAGCAAATTCAGGATTAGTTTGTGCTTCTGACTCTACTTCTTGAAATAATTGCCCATAATCTAAAGCTTGTACAGGTTCTTTCCTAATAGAAATTGCAGTATTTGGAGCGCGTTGTTCGAGTAATCCCAAAAACTTTTCATAGATTGTATCTCCTACCCGTTCTCCTATCCTTTCTCCTATCCTTTCTCCAACTTTTTCTAAGGCGCTTCTTGCGATTGCATAAACGATAGCCAAAAGTTGTTGCGTTAAAAAGTCCATAACTATCTCCACGAATTTTTAAAAGCAGCATACTAGCTGCTTAGTTCAGCTACGAAAAATCGTCGTTTCAGACACTTGAAATTTTCTTAGTGTACAGAATGCCTTTTTTGAGTCCATGATCTCCTAGTCAAATGGAGTTATAAAACCGCCAAATTCCTTTAAGTAAGCAAGAATGGAAGTGCCATTTTCATCTTGAGAAACCTGGTTATTCAGTAGCAGTTGGACAACCACTCCTTCACGCGTAGATTTTTGACCAGCAGCCACATTTTCACCATAAGTTCTCCATTTATAACCAGCTTGCCTTATGCGATCGCCTACAGAACTACCATTAGAACCTGTATGACTCATTGTTCTGTTTCTAGCCATGTCTGAACTATGCACCTGTGCTGCACAAGTTAAACTACCATTTGCAGATAGTGATCTTGCAGCACCAAATCTTTGATTACCACACACACGCCCTTGAGACCTAGCTTGATTCACTAATTGAATTACTTCGTCTGAAAGACCAGCTTGAGCTTGTTGTGGAATACCAACATTGAGCACAAGAATAGCAGCAGATAGCAAGCCTGTTTTTACTGTGAAGTTAGCCATGTTTTTGTGTCCTTAGGAATAATTTGATTTATTTTGCTTCTGTTAACTAATTGGTTAGGTTTTTTAGTTTTATTCACCTTCGGGCTAATGGCATAGCAATCTGAAGAGGGGAAAAAATCAGCTACAAGACAGACTCTATAAGCTTCATAGCTCTTAAACCTTGTTGATAATACTTACATTTATTGCGATTTAATTTCATTAATCCCGTAACTAAATCCATACAAACATCCTTGAAATTGACCCAAGTTTGACCATATAAGCCAATATAAAAACTACTATGTCTCCGTTCCGTTCGACCATGTTCTTTGATCCGAGCAATATATTTTTGTATTCCTTTACGTTTGATTTGTTGACCCTGAATTGTTGCCGAGGAGTAAGCCATCGCTATCAATAAAACTAGAGAAATAAAGCGTTCATCAGTTACATTAGTACCTTCTAAATTATAGCCTCCCTTCTTGAATAAAAAATGATACTCCTGGTTCTAATCCAAGACTATTTAATTCCTAAAAAATATCTTTTTCAAATTCTATAAATTCGTTCTTTTTTAATCGCAAGCAAAAGTATATACCCAAAGATTGAAGGTACTTAGCGAGTTTTACAGAACAAAATTCTCTGTCACCTAATACACATATTTTATAGTTCTGAAAAAGTGGCATTACTTGAGACAATATTTTTTGTTGCTCATCTAGCTGAAAAGCAGATTATTACGTTTAGTAGCAGAATATCGAAAGAGGTGTTTTGAAATGATAAACTGGCCGAAAGTATAAATAGTCAAGCATAAACAGTCCGAAATGCACGGATTTTTGTATGCTCAACAACCAAGAGTTTGAACAATGGTGTCACCGCCTCTGTTTACCAGAGACAGGAAAAGAGGTTGTCCAACACATCCGTTGTTCAGAGCCTGTCAGGAAAGTAGGCGGTGGTGCGAAAAATGTCTGCGGTAGCTACCCAAGCCGCAAAATGGGGAAAACAATTCAGTTTGAATCTCATAAAGTAGAACTGCCGGCGATCGTAGAGTACAAAAATGACGAAGATGTTCTGGAATACTATGACCAACCAGTTCGTTTAAGCCTATCATTTCGGTCAAAGAGCGGACGTAGTGTTGTAACTGCTCATACTCCTGATTTCTTAGTCATTCGTCATAACTGTGCAGGATTTGAAGAATGGAAAACCAGCGAACGTCTCAAAACACTAGCACAGAAACAACCCACACGGTATCAACAAAGCGAAGATGGTCAATGGCAGGCTCCACCAGCGAAAACTAAAGTTCAACCACTGGGACTTTACTACAAGCTACGTACAGATCAAGAAATCAACTGGATTGCTTACCGCAACCATCAGTTTCTTAGAGCTTATTTCAACCAAGATAATCTAAACCCAGAGGCAAGGACAAGGGTTATTGAGTCCGTTACGGCTAACCCTGGGATGACCCTCAAAGAATTACTAGAATCAACGAATACGAGTTGGATAGATGATATCTATATCTTAATTGCAACAAAGCAATTGTATGTAGACTTGAAAGCCATAGCGTTGAGTGAATCCGAAAAAGTTCATCTTTTCAGTAGCCAGCAAATGGCAGCAACTTACAACTTAATTATCTCTCAAAAGACTGCTGCCACTATTGCTTAAGGACAACGGATTGATGTAGCGGTTGGTTCAACCCTGCTTTGGGATGGGAAAAATTAATTTAAGTTTAGTATTCTACGCTTATATCAAGCTTGGTGTCCATTATGTTATGCCAGTTGGCACATGGATAATCGGATCATTTACAATCCATTGCTCTGCTTAGTCAACACAATCAAGTTTCTACCGCCTAAAAATCCAACTTTGGATGATTTTCAAGCATAAGCTGTCCGTTATGGACAACTTATGGTGTCAGTCATACATGTCGGTTCGCAGACTAATTGAAAAATTTTCAACGGATTTATAGGGTTTCTAGCCCCTGTTGTCGCGCACTAGGTGAAAATTTATCGTGGAGTAATTGAAAAATTCTTACCAAAATCGCGGACTAATTGAAAAATTCTGCAAAAATGGGATCATAACTCGCAAACTCAATCAGGATAAGGCTTTGAATCAACAAACTTGTAAATAGTTGTCGTAGTTTAGCACGAAAGAATAAGGCTTCCACAACCTTATTTTCAATTAGTCTGCGACAATTTTCATCTTGTCCGCGAAACGACAATAACTTGACCGAAAGTCGAGCGTCTGGGGGTAGGGGGTATTAATCGGATTTTTTATCGTATAGAAGATAAGAGTTCCTTATTTTGTGTTGTAGGCTTGTATTACAATGTAATTTGCCGCATAATACAAGTGAACAGCTCAGTTAATGGTTTCAAGCGTGGCACAACTAAACATTCAAATACCGGATGAACTGGCTCACCGTTTAGAACCTTTGCACAGTCGCTTACCTGAATTGCTTTGGCTATTGTTGGGTAGTGAACCCCAACAAACAAGGGAGCAATCTCAAGTTGATACCGCAACTGGAGAAATTCCCGCAGTTTACCAGGAAGTGCTAGATTTCTTGGTCAAGCGCCCCACACCGGAAGAAATTATTGCTTTTAAAGTCTCACCTAATGCTCAAAGACGACTGCAATCTTTATTAGAAAAAAACCGTTTTGGTACACTTACTCCCACAGAAATGGCAGAATTAGATGTTTACGAGCAATTAGAACATATGATGATTTTGCTCAAGGTACGTGCGATGAAAAATTAATCCCAGAAAATGCCTTCTAATTCAATTTCTACAGAACTTAGGAAGCTGGTTGTCAAGTCGCTTCTCTACGAGACGCTACGCGAACGCTCCAATTCAAAATTCAAAATTATTAATTCAAAATTAAAGACAATTAGTGAGAGCAAGAAAAGCGCCACTAATTGGAGACCGCCAAATCAAAGATTATGGCGGGGGCTTGTACCCAGAATTAATCAATTGCAAAATTTTATTTCTTCTTCATTTTGCATTTTGCATTTTGAATTTTGAATTCAAAACTTTCATGTCTATCATGCAATCGGCATAAAGGTTCTGATTTCGCTACTATCGATGCAGCTACAGGAGAAATTGTGCCATTGTTTAACCCACGCCGTCAAATTTGGGAGGAACATTTCTATTTTGAAGGTGCGAGAATTGAGGGGAAAACACAAATGGGAAAAGCCACTGCCAGATTACTTCAGTTTAATATTCCCAATCGGGTGTTAGAAAGGCAAGTGTTAATGAGCCAAGACAAATATCCGTAAGTGTTAATTACATGACAGATAGAGTCGGGATAAAATTGAGATTTAATGGGTGGTTTCAATGAAGCATTGATTAATGCTCATGGAAAATCGCATCATTTTCCCAAAATCTCCAGTTTTATTCAAAATTCAGCACTAAGACTATTGATTTAATAAATTGAATAAAGAATTATGGAGAGCGCAGAATCTTTACCACCAATTAAATTAATTCCAATTGAAGATACCGCAGTCATCAGAAAACCAAAAGGCAATAAAATATGTGCAAAAATCACTGCACCCACTGATATTCGTTTTGTGAAGGTACAGGAGTTTTTACGCAGCAATAACCTTGCGCCTAACAGCCGTAAGCTCTACGAACGAGAACTGAAGAGGTTTTTAGCTTGGACCGAACTGCACTATCATGAGCTGCGTCCACGTCATTTTGGGCAATATAAAGAGTACCTGCGGGATGATGTACGTACTGATACTGGTAAACCTCTGGCTAAAAGCAGCATGAATGCGGGAATTGCGGCTCTGAAAAGCTTTTTTAAGTGGATGTGTTATACCTATCCTGAGATTATTGCTACTAATCCCACACTGGGGATAAAACTAGAAAAAATCCCCCTACCTCCTGCTCAAAGTTTAACGCCAGAAGAAATGCAACGGGTATGGTCAGCGTTGGAGTTTCTGGGAGAAACAAAACAACGGGATACAGCAATCGTTCACATTCTCAGTCATGGACTCCGGGCTGGGGAAGTTGTACTGTTAAATGTTGGGTCTTTTGATGGGAAGGTACTGTTTTTACCAGATACGAAAACTAATGAACCACGCTTAGTACCGTTGCGAAAACAAAGCCGAGAAGCTGTAACGGAGTATTTGCGATCGCGCCAAGAACTAGGTGAACAATTAAATAGCCTCAGCCCATTAATGATTTCACACCATGCTTCATATCAAGGACAGCGCTTGAGTTATCATGGCATTTACTTTGCTATCGAAAAAATAGGGGAAATGGCTGAAGTCGAAGGTTTGCATCCTCACTCTTTTCGTCATACCTATGCGACTGATTTATTACTGTTGGGTATTGACCCTACCCATGCTCGGAAGCTGACGGGACATCAAAGCGAGAGAGCATTTCGGCGGTATACACTCCGTAGTGAGCAAGAAGCGGCGATTTCTGCTTATTATCGCGCAATTGGTGAAGAGGGATAAAAGGGTATTGGGTGTAGGGTGTAGGGTGTAGTGATATGAAATAAATGCGAAATTTAATATAGTGTTCCTGCTAGATAAAGTATGAATAATAAACCATCAATTCAATCATATCAGGATTTAAAAGCATGGCAAGAAGCTATGAATTTAGGAGAAGAGTGTTATAGAGTTACGAAGCAATTTCCTAAAGAAGAAACTTATGGTATGACATCACAAATTCGGAGAGCTTCTGTTTCTATTCCAGCTAATATTGCTGAGGGTTATGGTAGAAGAACAAGAGGTGAGTACATTCAGTTTCTATATATGAAACGAGGGTGTAGGGTGTGGGGTGTGGGGTGTAGATTCAAGAATAATTTGTCTAAATTGTACATCATACTCTACAAGCAAATATCCTACAAACATTTAATTTATCAATTGAACAACCATAATTTCTTTCTTATTAAATATGCGGAATCTATTTGAAAAAATCTACCTACACCCTACACCCCATCCCCTATACCCTTCTTATATAGCTCAAGGTTCACTTAAAGAACTTGAAACACATCTTTTACTTTCAATTCGTGTAGAGTTAGCTGTTGCTGAAGTCATAGATCCAGTTCTTGAGCAATGTAAATTAGTTGGCAGAATTTTATTAGGTTTAATTCGCTCTCTTGAAAGTAGAACGTAGCAGAGTGTTAATTATTTCTATTTTCCTACACCCTACACCCTACACCCCACACCCTTCCTGTATGCCCAAACCACTGAATGCCAAGTGTCAGTTGTGCGCTAAATTACCAACTTCTAAAGCAAAGGTACTGCATGGAACAGAAGGGGATGGATGTTGGAATCCGAAAGTTTGTCACAATCGCCGTTCCTTTTATCGCCGCCGAACTGAGAATAATTCAGCAGAAATTGAAGAAATTACAGTTGCGCCACCTGCAACATATTTTGCGGTGCTATATCTATATAAGGAACCGGGAGATAAGCCATTACACGCCTTGGGTGCAGAACTGTGGTTGGGACAAAAACCTATTTGTCGCTTGGAACCAATTCACTGTTTTGGGTTAACGGCTGGCAAAATCCGCACCTATACTGACCAGGTGTTACAGGCATTTGCTCAACAATATAATGTCTCACTCTATCAATATAAGGATATGTTTGAGGTTAGCCCCAACCATTGTCCAGTGCGTCCTTGTCCATTACATCCTGAGTCATAGAAATGACCAAATATCGGCAGTTAACTATTTGGGATATTTTGGATGAGTTGTCAGAAGCTCCGCCGACATCTTCATTGGCTCCAGTTTGGGATTGTTTGGATGCAGAACTGCATGATTTACCTGTAGAAGCACAGTTATCAAATGCAGCACTGGCTTTTACTCAAATTGCAGATATTCTCAAAGTTCGTGCTGAGTCACTGTTGCAAGATGTACGTGACCAAAATCATCCAGATGGGCCTGTTATCAGTACCGATATATTTGCTGGATTAGTGCGAACAATGATGCAGTTGGATTTGGATGATTTGATTGAAACTCCAGTACCACAAACGTTTCAACCACATGGGCCGCATCACTTTTCCCCTATAGCTGAATTAGGTGATTCAATGGTAGCACCTGTGGAGAAGGCGCAAGTGTTGGCGATGCTGGAAGAAGTGACGAGTTTAGAGGATGTTCATAATTTGGCTAGTGATGAAGATGTGCAAAAATGGCAGAGTGCGATCGCTAATCATCTGACACAAGTTCAAGGTGAAATTTCTTTAACTAAACTCCAACGGATGTTACGGATGCCAATGGTGGAGGTGTGGCTGGGATTGTTGCTGGGTGGGTTTGTCTTGGAGCAACGTGGCGATTTTTATCACAGCCAAAATATCTGGATCATTAATCGCTAGTTGAGCCACACCAAGACATCACAGCCAAAACAATTCAAAAAAGGTTACAAATCAAAATCCAGGATGAATGTTTCGCCCTCAGAATCTTTGGGATTTTCCGGTGGTAATGGAGTTGCAGAGGGCTGGTCTTGTGGACTGGGATTTGTAGCTATCGGGTTGAAAGCTGGGGTATGTGTAACTTGTGTAACTACTTGTTGTGTGGGGAATACACCCTTTTTGAAAGCAAAATAGCAATCAATAATAAAGTAAAGCGTCTCTAGGTAACTTTTATCTAGTTGCTGTGATTCGGCAAATATACGTTCTCGGTAGCTATCTTTAATCCGAACTTTTTCCGGGGTCATTGGCTTCGCTCCCATTCAAATTTGTTGATTCAAAATTCACGCATCGTTACCCCATAGCTCAAGCTAGGGGCGGTCAAATCAATTCAAAATTCAAAATTATCAATTCAAAATTAAAGACAATCAGTCAGTCAGGGCTTGTACCCACCACTGATTGAACGCGAGTGCGTCCCGTGGGTTTTGTTCAGTGGGAGCCTGTACTCGGAATTAATTAGTAGAGCCTCCGGCACGCTACCGCGGTAAGCGCAGCCATGCCCGTCAGGGCTTTATAAAATTATTTCCATTCTTCATTTTGAATTTTGAATTTTGCATTTTGAATTCAAAAAAGGGCTACAGATTCTTATTCATCATGGCTTTTGCCATCTCTAGCAATCCACAGGCATTAGCTTCTACGGGATTGTCTAAAATTTTGAACCCGTTCTTCTCCAATAGCTTCTTAAATCCCGGTAACAAGCAGCCTCCACCAATTGCCCAAATTTCATCTCCCTGGTGTTTGGCATCTAGTGTCAGACCTACTGGTTTTTTTAAGAATTTCTCATACCAATCTTTCAAACAACTGCTGTATATCTCTTTAATGTCAATGTCACGACTGTATCTGGTATGTCCCCCTTCCAAACAAAATCGAATCTGGGAGGCGTTCCCGATTTTCCCGCCGTTGAGACGTTTCATTTTTTCGGCAATGTCTTCGATGAGAACTTCTACACCTGCGGGGTAGGGGGTGTGAACTTCTCGCTTTCCTTGGTTGTAACGAGAATAAAGTGTGGTGCCATTACCAAAATCTAGGACGGTTAATTTGGGGGGAAGCGGATGCCCAAACAATGCACCCATTCCTTCTGGGACGACTTTGAGAATTTCTATGGTGACATCTGATTTTTTCCCGGACAGGATTGGTTGATATTCTCCGTTGAGTTCTTGTTTTAAATTTTCTGCTAGTCCGATGTCATGTAAGCTGACGACTAATTTTAAATGCCAAGCTTTACGATGTGGCAGATGTGCTAATCCACCGAGTAACATCAACAGCGCATTTTTAATTTTGTTTTCGTTATGGTCAGTGTTGCGATCAAAATGATAACCTGTACGAAACGCAGATTCTCCTACGGTGTAAGCAGCACCGTCTAAAATTATTCTTCCGGGAACATCTTCCATCTCTGCGGTGGAAATATAGCTGGGGATGCGAACGACTTCAAATCCATCGACGAAAAGTTTCAGGCTGCCGTAACCGTTATCGAATCCTGCTGGAAAAATTTTTTGCAAGGCGTGAATGTTGGGCATGGGGGTTAAGTGGGGTACAAAAAGCCGTGGGGTACAAAAAGACCCTAAGCATCACCTATATATACCCTATATAGGGGCTAAATTTTTAATTATTTTCAATTTTCGCGTTAGGGTATATTTATCCCCTACTTAACCCCTACTTATAACCCAAATTATTTTATTTTATAAATATAGACCCTAAACGACTCCTACATAGGGCGTATATGGGTAATACTTAGGGGTTAAAGGAGATAATTACCAGTTTCTAATCTCTTTTTGGGGTATATTTAACCCCCATATAGTACCTGCTTGTGTCCCAAGTTAATTTTCTTTAGTAATTTATAGGAGTGCATAATATCAATCTTCTTCTAGTAAATTTTCCATTTGAAATAACAGTTTTTCTAATTGTTTTTGCTTTTGGGGATTTGATAAAACTTTTGTTTTTTGCACTCGTCCCAAAATGGATGTAATGCGCTGTTTGAGAGGGTTTGAGGTGTTCTGGCTAGGTTTATTTTCATTAAAACTACGGATACGTTCTTTAATTTGAGTTAGCGATAACCGATTAGCGATCGCTTCTACTAGTAAGCTTTGGCGTAACTGTTCATTCTTCACCCGTGCAATGGCATTGGCTTTGGTGTACTCAATTTTCCCAGAACGCAGCGCCTCTAGAATATCTGTAGGTAGTTTTAGTAAAGGTAGACGATTACTCACAAAAGACTCCCACCCCATCAGCCCTAAGTCCGTAAATATCGCTTTAATTGCTTCAGCTTCTGGTTGACTAATAACGTTATTAGTCAATCGAGAAATATCATTCAACATCCTGTAAAGCAAAGCTGTGACTTCATTTGGAGTGGATTCTAATCGCAATGACAGTAGCTGCAAAATGCCTTCTGTTTCTTCTACTGGATTCAGGTCTTCCCGTTGGAGATTTTCTACTAGGGCAATGGTAAAAGCTTCAGAATCAGTTAATGTTCGGATAGTAACAGGAACTTCTAATAATCCCACAGCTTGCGCTGCCCGATAACGTCTTTCTCCGGCTACTAATTCATACTGCCCTGGTTGACTTGAAATTGGTCGAATGAGCAGGTTTTCTAAAATGCCATGCTCTTTCACAGATTGAATCAGTTGCTCCATTTTGAGCGGATCAAAATAGCGCCGTGGTTGCTGAGAGGGCAGACTAATAGCAGATACAGCTACCGTTGTGGTTGGCGGCTGTGAATCGCTGGTTGGCTCAGTGTTTTCATATAAAAAATCTTTGAGTTCTCGCCTTTTACTTGACATTCAGTACCTCCAAAGCTTCTTGAAACAATGCCTCATAATCGGTTGCGGCTTCGGTTGCGGCTTTGCCTGACATTTGAAATACGGTACACCCCTGACCAGGAGCATCAGCAATGCACTGTTTTTGATAGATAGCAGCTTTCAGTAAATGGGTTCCCGTGGCTATGAGAGCTTCTCTGGCTTCTCGCTCTAACACTGTACCTTTGGTAGCTCGGCTCAAAAATAAAGCAGCTTTGGGATAACCAGAGCGCAGTTCAGTGGCGTGTTTGATAAAACGCAAAATTTTATGACTGCTGTGTAAATCTAAGCCAGAAGGTTGGCAGGGAACTAAAGCTAGATCACAACGAGCCAGTATTGCTTTAGTAGTTTCAGAAAGTGAGCCAGGGGCATCAATGACCAAGGCTGAATACTCGATAGCTAAGTCAGGAATTTTTTCAAACAACTCTTCTGGGTCTTGAATAACTTGGTAAACCAAACCTAAAGATTTAGCCCAGACGGAACTGCTTTGTTGGGCATCGGCATCAACCATGAGTGTTTTTTGGCGTTGACTAAGCCAATACGCCAGATGAACAGCCGCAGTTGATTTGCCTACGCCGCCTTTTTGATTGGTAAAGGCGATAATCATAATGTTTTAATACTTCTTGTTATTGCCGTGAGGTCGCCAGCATAGCTATTATCCAACAATTGTCCGGCTTCGTACATCATTTATAGAACAATGAATGCAAACCAACCAATTTGCGTTTAAGATGGTTAAAAAGACCTTGGTGTATATTTAAGAACAAAATAATTGTTGGCGGTTGGTGTTTGGCTGTCAACACTCAACTACTAACTGTCAATATATTTCTATGCTTCCGTCAGTATTTAAAACTTGCATTCCCAGAGAAGAAATCTTAGCAGGGGAACTTTCTCCCGAATTATTCGCCGCCAAGTTGCGACTGGTTGTGGAAGGGAAAGCGCCTCAAGTCTACCAAGACCCCACAGCTTTTTTTGCCAATACTTTTGCTACTGACGGTTTAAAAACTTTAATCTCTGAAGTCTTTGGGCGTTTAGTGGGGGCTGCTGTTGGTTCTCCGATTATTCGACTGGAAACCAGCTTTGGTGGTGGTAAAACCCACGATGAAATTGCTTTGTGGCACATTGCCAAAAATGGGCGGGACATTTCTGGACTAGACCGTTTTGCTGATTTTAATTTAATTCCAGACCGACCGATTCAAGCAGCTGCGATCGCTTGCCAAGACCTTGACCCAGTTAACGGCGTTTATCATGAAGATACTGGCATTACCACTTACACCCTTTGGGGGGAAATTGCCTATCAAATTGGTGGTGTAAATGGCTACAGCTTGCTCAAAGGTTCTGATGAACAGCGAGTCAGTCCGGGAACAGTGGTTTTAGAAAGGATACTCCAAGGACAACCCACAGTAGTTATCCTGGACGAAATCGCCAGATATTTGAGAGCTGCCAAAGCCACGATAGTTGCTAACAGTGACTTAGCAGAACAAGTTGTGGCGTTTTTATTCTCCTTAATGGACTTAGCCGCCTCTTGTAATAACTTAGTCTTTGTCTATACCCTGGCTTCTTCTAGTGACAGTTTTGGCGAAGAAACCACAGAAATCCGCGAAGCAATTTCTGCCACTTCCCGTCAAGAACGCATCCTCAAACCTAGTAATGATATTGAAATTTACAATATCGTCAAACAACGGGTGTTCAGCAGTATTGAAGCCGATGCAGCCACCAATGCTGCAAAAGAATATTTACAGAGTTATAAAGCCAGTCGCATTAACTTACCAGATGGTTGCAAAGATGCACGCTATATGGAAAGCATCGAGCAGAGTTATCCCTTCCATCCAGAATTATTTAGCCTACTGACTAAAAAAATCGCTTCCATTCCCAATTTCCAACGCACTAGAGGCGCATTGCGGTTATTTGCCAGAGTCATACGTTATTTGTGGGACGATACTACTGCATGGATACCTGTAATTCATCCCCACCACATCCCTGTAGGGATTGAGGAAGAAATTACCAGTGATTTAACTGCCCGTTTAGAGCGTCCCTTGATGCGGATAACAATCCAGGCTGATATTTATAATGCCACTGGGAGAGAAGCCCACGCCCAATTACAAGATGCAGAATGGCAAGCTGCGGGTAAACCTCCCTTTTCCACCTGGGTAGCCCGGACTATTTTTTTACATTCTATCAACCAAGGGACAGCCGCCGGTATTCGGCGCGCCGAATTAAATTTATCTCTGCTGACACCAGGGCTAGAAATTGGATTTGTTGATACAGCCTTAGAAAGACTGAGTGAAGTTGCTTGGTATTTGGAAAACGACCCAATCACAACTTTGGCTCGTTTTAAAGAAGAACCATCAATTAATAAAATTATTGCCGAAGAAAAAGGCCAAGTTGGGATTACCGAAGCCAAGGATGATTTGCGAAATCGCCGCGATACTATTTTTGCTAATAAATTACTCACGTTAGTTTCTGCACCGGAATCACCCGCAGATGTGGATGATGTGTCAGATAGTATTGCCTTGTGTTTAATTGATTTTAACGAAGCGACTATTTCTGCAACTACCGAAGCCGCACCCGCACTTGTAGAGAAAATTTTTAATGAAACAGGCGAGTCAGGTAAATTTCGGACTTTTCGGAATCGCTTGTTATTTTTAGTTGCAAATAGACAAGAATTAGACCGAGCCATTGAGAATGCTAGGGAATTTCGGGCTATTCAGAATATTCTCAATTCTCCCAATCGCTTGCAAGATTTATCAGAAAGTCAGCAGAAACAACTCAAAGATAAAAAAGGTTCTCTGGATTTATGGGTAAGAGTATCTTTAACTAATGCCTATCGTCATTTATTTTACCCTGCTAATGATCCAGTGAAAGCTCCCAAGGGTTTGATGCACTATACCCTACCTTCACAAGATTCAAGCGATGTCAAGGGTAAAAGTAATCAACAAGATGTGATTTTAAAAGCACTAAAAGATTGTCAAAAAATTCGTGCAGAAGAATCACCACCCTATGCGCCGGCTTACATTTTGCAGAAAGTATGGCTGTCTGGGTTAAGTCATTGGACAACTAAAGCTTTGAAGGAAGCTTTTGCTAAGGATTTGAGTTTAAATATACTCCTTGATGCTGAATTATCCAAGCTGCGAGATACTATCCGCCAGGGGTTGCAGACTGGTCAGTGGGATATGAAGATGGGAGAAAAGCTATTTATTAAAACCGATAATGGTAAGTTTACTCTACCTGACTCTATTGAGTTTAGTGAGAGAGTGGAACTTTACCGCCGGGGAATTCTCCAGCCCCCGAAACCGCGAGAAATTGAACTGAACGCCCAGGTGATGACCAGTAATGATGATCTTAAACCTGTGCGGGTGCGGTGGAAAGCTGCGGGGGCTTTGACGATGAAGCTTTATCAGGATGGGAATTTGGTTGTAGGGGAGTTTCGCCCTAGTGATGAGTATGAGATAGGAATTTCCCAAACCACAACTTTCAAAATTATAGCTGATTATGGTAATGGCGAAGTTGCCGAAAAAGAAACCCAAGCCAGCATTTTAACCTACGGGACTGGGACACCGCGTACACTTAACGGTAAGGAAAAAGTTGGGGATTCTTGGGATGATTTGTCTCTGTTGAAAACTAAACCGGAAGAGTTTGAGGTGGAGGGGACACTTGAGCGGGTATTTAATGAATTAGGCGATTTTATCCAAGATAATCAAGTCCAGGGTATCAAGTCTTTGGAACTCTCTGTGGGACAAGTGATGGACTACCGCAAGTTGATAACGACTTTCCCCTTATTGATGAAATTTCCCCTGCAAATCGACCAATTAGCCACTATTAGCTTGAGTGAACAGTTTATCAGGTTAGAGTATCAAGGGCCAGTCAAAGGATTTCAGAGTTTTCAGGGGGCTGTTAACAGTTTGCTAAATAGTCAGGAGGTGCAAGCTGATGTGTCGCTGAAGCTGTTATTTGAATTTTCATCTCCAATGCAACCAGATGGAACAGAAATCAGTAATATCAAACAAGCCCTCAATCGGAATCCGGTTGACAGGTTGAATTTGACGGCTAAAGTAATTTACTGAGATGCAAGAGTTTCAATTGCGAGTGGTTCCTACGGATAACAATAACTTTGCCCTGGAGTTGTATCAATGTGCTTATAAGAAAGCTGGAGAAAAAAAGCGTCCTTCTGCTAAACGGATTGGGCGTTTAAAGGGCAATGCTTTAATTCAGGTGAAACAGGCAATTTATGATTGTTTAAAGGCGAATAATTACGACCCCAAAACCCTAAGTCACAATCGCCAAAGTCCTTATGTTTTGAATGAGGAATCAGGGATAAATCTGGCATTATTATTTCAGACTTTGCAACCGCTTTCTAAACTAGAACGTATCGCTAATATTTCCCAGGGAATTAGGGCTATGAGTTATGAGGAGTCGCACTATTGGTTTGCTAAAATTAGTAACGGTAAGCGTAGTCAGGCGTTGAAAGCGATTAGAGTATTATTGGGGGATTAATGACAGTTAAAGGTTGACAGTTGACTGATGATATTTCGTGGTGAATGCTTTATTAGGGTATTTTAGCGTTTGAAGATTTACAGTCAAAAGTCAACAATCAAAATGAAATATAAAAAGCAATTACCAACATTAGAAAAGGCAAAAGGTAGATATTTTATTACGTTTGTAACTTGGCAAAGATTAGAACTCACACCAGAAGCCAGACAAATTGTATTAGATGTTTGTAAGTTTTTTCATAACCAAAGATATGAACTTTTCGCCGTTGTCATTATGCCTGACCACGTACATATTCTAATTCAACCTTTTGCCAAATCGGAAACAGAATATTGGTCAATTGGCAGTATTATGCACAGCATAAAAAGTTATAGTTCCAAACAAATTCCGCAAGCAATGTTACATATTGGAAAAGTTTGGCAAGATAGTAGATATGATGAAATGATTAGAACCGAAGAAGAATTTAATAATAAATGGGAATATATTCGACAAAACCCCGTAAAAGCAGGTTTATCGATTACTCCTGAAGAATATCCTTTTTTATGGGAAACATTTTGATATGAAAAGAATGTGCGTGTAATTCATCATATCCTGTAGTGCGAGCATCTTGCTCGCTTTCACCTAAAACCACTGAAAAATGCTTTCACCTTAAAAACCGCTTTCATCAAAAAATAATGTGCGTGCAATTCATCATATCCTGTGGTGCGAGCATCTTGCTCGCTTTCACCTAAAACCACTGAAAAATACTTTCACGTTAAAACCGCTTTCATCAAAAAATAATGTGCGTGCAATTCATCATATCCTGTGGTGCGAGCATCTTGCTCGCTTTCACCTAAAACCACTAAAAAATACTTTCATGTTAAAACCGCCGTTGATATTGAAAAATCGGCATTTGATGAACGGTAGTAGGTAGCGGGTAGCGGGTAGTAGATAGCGGGTAGCAGGTAGCAGGTAGTAGGTAGTAGGTAGTAGGTAGTAGCGGGTAGCGGGCAAGATGCCCGCACTACGCAATCTTCGTACTACAATATACGTGAAATGAAATTCGCAACCTCCTAAAACTCCTGATAGATAAGCCAACCCCAAAACGCCCCTCTGTATTTATCGAAAAAACTATGCCTGTGCAGATATTAAACGAACAAGTTAATCTTGAATATGGGGGGAATCGATTTAAAGGATTACATGGCTGGTATTCGCGTAAACCTTTGTCATTATAAATCAGGAGGTAAAAAAGATGAAAATTGATGTGCGTGGTGCTGTTGTTGCTGCTAAAAAATATTTTGAAGATATTCAGGATATGATAGGTAATTCTATCAATGATATCTTGCTGGAAGAAGTAGAATTATCAGAAAATAAACAATATTGGTATGTAACTTTAGGTTTTAGTCGTCCTGTAGCTAAGAGTGAAAGAACACTTATTCCTGACGTTATTTCTTTAGCAACTAAAACTGAACGTGAGTATAAAATTTTTACCGTAGATGCAGAAACGGGAGAAGTAAAATCGATGAAAATTCGTGAGGTATGAAAGATTAGATTACTTTATTATTTCAAACTTATTTATTGTTAACTGATAACTGTCAACCACCAACCGTCAACCAATAACCGATAACCATGAAAAACCGCCCTGCTGTATTTATCGAAAAAATGATGCCTGTGCAGGTATTAAATGAGCAAGTGAATTTTGAACATGGGGGAAATCCATTTAAGGGGTTACACCGCTGGTACTCGCGTAAACCTTTGTCTTTTAGTCGCGCCAGTGTATTGGCTTCAATATTACCAGCAGATATCACAATGGCAGAATTTGAATATTTGCTGGGGTTAGTACCGGGGAAGGAGGTAAGACTTTACAAAACGCCGCCTAATTCTGTGCAAATTAAGAAGGTGCATGATTATTGTGAGAAACTTTGGGGAACTCGCACACCGACGGTTTTAGATGCGTTTGCAGGTGGTGGAAGTATCCCGTTTGAGGCGGCGAGATATGGGTTAAATGTGCTGGCTTCTGATTTAAATCCTGTGGCGGTGGTGACGATGAAGGCGGCGATGGAATATCCGCTAAAGTTTGGCCCAGATTTGCAGCAGGATATTGATAAATGGGTGAAGTGGGTAGGGGATGAGGCTGAGAAAAGATTGGCTGAGTTTTTTCCTTCTAACCCAGGGGAAACTGTGCAGAATTATTTATGGGCGCATACGGTTGTTTGTCCGAGTTGTGAATCTGTTGTTCCGTTGAGTCCAAGTTGGTGGTTAAGTAAAACTAGCAATTATGCAGGTAAAGGACAGGCTAGGAAAATTACGAGTGATTGGTATGCTGTAAAGCCAATTCCTAATCCTGAAAATAAGCGAGTTGATTTTGAATTGGTTAAGGGTAGGAAGGGGAAGGTAACAACAATACAAACCGAGGGGGGAGATTTTGACCCCAATGACTATAGCACCATGAGCCGAGGTGTAGGCAAATGTCCTAATTGTGGGAGTGTAATTGAGGATGATGTTATTAAATCTCAAGCACAAGCTGAAGGTCTAGGATATCAATTATATGCAGTAGCTTATAAAAAAGAGAAAGGAAGTTTAGAGTTTAGGACAGTTCAAGATATTGATATAGAAGGAGTGGAACTAGCAGTATCTAAATTAGAAAAGAATCGTAGTAAACCAGATAACTTTATTCCTGATATTCCTATTCCTTATAGTAATCGAGTTTACGAAAGAGACTGTGTTGATAAATTAGGCTTGATTAATTGGGAAAGATTTTTCAACCCACGTCAACTTTTAACCCTAATTACCTATGTAGAAATCATCACAGAAGCCAAAGTCAAAGTACAGGAAGAACAAGAAACAGAGAAAGCCGAAAAAATCGCCTCAGTGCAAAATGATTTTGAAGCCTTGGCAGAATTAGAGGACTATTATCAGACAAAATTTGAGGCGATTAGCACTTATTTGGGTTTGGTGATGGATAGATGTGTTGATAAAAATTCAAGATTAACTCATTGGGATGGAAGTGCATTAAAAGTTCAACCTGCAAGCGCTCAACATTCTTTAAATCTATTCTGGAGTTATCCTGAATCTAATGGTTCGTGGAGATTGTGGGAATCTTGTTCTGATTGTGCGGATGACTACTCTAAACTTTGCTCTATTTTGCTTACTAAGCTAGGGTCAACAGCTATCCCAGGAATCGAACAATATGACCCAAAATCTGTACAAATAAACTCAGCATCAGCCGATAATTTAACTCACATCCCTGATAACTCTGTAGATGCAGTTATCACAGATCCACCTTATTATTCCACAATTCAATACGCCGAATTATCAGATTTTTTCTACGTCTGGCTAAAACACACCCTTGGCGATATCTTCCCCGAATTATTCTACCTAGAACTCACTGACAAAGACCGCGAAGCTGTCGCTAACACTTCCCGCTTCCGCAACATGGGAGTATCCCCAGAAATTCTCGCCAACCAAGATTATGAAGCAAAAATGGCAATGGCGTTCGCCGAATACCACCGAGTCCTCCGCGACGACGGCGTAATGACAGTACAATTCAACCACAAAGACTCCGGCGCGTGGGATGTCTTAGCCAAATCTCTCATTGATGCTGGTTTTGAGATTACCGCATCTTGGGCTGTCAGTACCGAAAACCCGCAAAACTTACACCAAGCCCAGAAAAACGCCGTATCCAGCACAGTGCTTTTAGTATGCCGTAAACGTGACCCCAACGCCGAACAAGCTTGGTGGGATGACGTGCGAATTGATGTGCGAAATATCGTCTTTGAAAAAGCGCCAGAACTGGAAAAATGCTTAACAGCAGATTCTCGCCCTGCTGCTGATAGAGTAGCAGATCCGCAGCGCCGCGTTAAACCCCCTGGAATTAACTTGTGCTTAAGTGCATTCGGTTCAGCTTTAAGCGTCTTTACCCGCTACAGTTCCATCCTCGACAGCGCCGGAAACCCAGTAGAACCGAAAGCAGCATTTGAAGAAGTACGTCAAGCAGTTGTCGAGTACCGATTACAAAAGTTATTAGCAGGTAAAGACTTCAACGGTATCGACCCCTTAACCCAATGGTACATCCTCGCCTGGGATACCTTTGAAGCGCGAGAATTTCCCTTTGATGAAGCGAGACAACTGGCTTTAGCCGTCGGTGGTTTTGATGTTTCCGATTTAGTCAAAAAACACAAACTACTCGATTCTGGAAGCGGTTACTGTAAATTACTCACCCCACAACAACGCCTGAAAAAACGCGCCTTCTCTGTCACCGATACTGAATTTTCCGCCAGATATTTAGTAGATGGACTCCACGCCATTATCGCCCTTTACCAAGAAGAGGAAAATACAGAACCAGTCCGCAGGTTTATGAAAAATACTAGCTTAGTCAGTAACGATTTGTTTATGCGAACATTTGAAGTAGCGTTGAAAGTCATCCCCCGCATTGGTGATGAAAAGAAACGCATCCCCGAAGAAAAATCTTTGTTAGATTTGTGGTTAGCTATGGATGAAATTAAAGCCAAAGTCTCTTACGTGCAGACTGAGTTAACCTTAAATGAAGGGGGACAACTGAATTTATTTTAATGACTGTTAACTGATAACTGTTAACTCATAACCGTCAACCACTAAGGTATTATGTATAACTATAATCCGTTAGAATGCCTACCTTCCTCGGCAGAATTACCAGATTCTGATGATACCCCTGTGGATAACGAACTACAAATATTAATTCCCAATTTATTATTAGCCATCTTAGCCGCGATTTGGCAAAACCGCGATGACTGGTTTTTCGGTATCAATATGGGAATTTATTATATACCCAATCAACCTGCCATAGTCCCCGATGGTTTTCTGAGTTTGGGTGTTGAACGTTTTGTGGGAGAAAATGGACGTTCTAGTTACGTTTTGTGGGAAGAAGAGGGAATACCACCCATTTTTACTTTAGAAGTTGTTTCTCAAACTTATAATGGCGAATATGAACAAAAGAAAATAGACTATGCTCAATTAGGGGTTTTGTATTATGCCATTTATGCACCAACTCGGCTACGTCGTAAGCGTCAACGTTTAGAAGTTTATCGCTTAGTTGAAGGTAAATATATTTTACAACCAGGGGACAAAGTTTGGATGCCGGAAATTGGTTTAGGTATTGGAAGGGAACAGGGTAATTATCAAGGACGAACAAGAGAATGGCTATTTTGGTATGACGAAAATGGTCACAGATACCAAACCCCAGAGGAACAATTACAAAATTTATTAGCCAGACTACAACAGCAAGGAATTGACCCAAATGCGCTTTAATTTTGTTGACGGTTAACGGTTGACAGTTGACGGTTTGCGGACAAAATATAGTTATCAGTTATCAGTGAACTAATAAGGAGATGATTAAATATGAAAGTTCGAGGCATAAAACGTGGTCAAAATATTGAAGTTTTAGAACAACTTAATAATATTCCAGATGGAACCGAAATAATTATAGACTTAGAATTGATTGCCAATCAAATTTCAGAACCACAACCACCATTAACAGAGGAGGAAAGACTAGCTAGACTCAATCAATTATTTGGGGCTTGGAAAAACCAACCAGAATTGACAGAAATTTTTACAGATAATTACTAATAGCGCCATAATAAGTATGGCGAACTATAGACTCATTTGATAATAATAATTTTGATTGGTGCTGTGGCTCGTTCTCGTGACGATATTCTCGTTACTAATAATATCAAAGATTTTGAAAATATTCCCAATTTAAAATTAGATAACTGGTTAGAAACTTGAAAAATCTGCGTGACTACCCCTGGAAGATTAGCTATACCAGCAACACCCACAACACTATTGCTGATTTCTACATTCCTGCTTTAGAGTGTACCCTCCAATATGACCGCAAAGCAGGTTTTTTCAGCAGTGCTATTTTAAGTAAAGTGGCTCGTGGTTTAGGTGCAATGCTACACCATGAGGGTAAAATTCGCTTAATCATGGGCTGTCAGTTTAGTCCCCAAGATTTACAAGCAATTCAACAGGGATACGAACTGCGAGATGCTTTACTCACTCGTCTAGATGCTGATTTAAAACCACCAGAAAGTTTTGCTCAACTCAAGCACCTAGAAATTCTCAGTTGGTTAATTCAAAATCAATATCTCGATATTAAAATTGCTATTCCCCTCAAAGAAAACGGATTACCAGAAGATAGTATACAGCAATTAGATCCACAGCATATATTTCACGAAAAAGTTGGTATTTTTACTGATAGCAAGGGCGATAAATTAGCTTTTAACGGTTCCAATAACGAATCTATCGGTGGCTGGGAGAGGAATGTAGAATCCTTTCATGTTTATTGTTCTTGGGAGGGAGGAAGGGAATTAGATAGAGTTGAAGAAGAAGTAGCTAGGTTTGAGCAACTTTGGTATGATATATCGCCTAATGTGCGAGTTTTTGAAGTTCCCGAAGCGGTACAAAAAAAGCTGTTACGTTACGCCCCCGCTACTAAACCTGATTGGAATGACCAGGCTGAATTTGACTCTAGACCTTTGACAAAAGAATTAAACCTTGTCCGTTTTGAAATTTGGGGTAGTGCGGGCATCTTGCCTGCTACTACCAATAGCGATACCAGTAGGGAGCAAGATGCTCCCACTACGACAACTGAAATAAACAGTGAACAGTTATCAGTTAACAGTCAACCGTCATCAGTTAACAGTGAACAAGAAAAGTTACTATTTACTCAACTTGCTAATATTCATGAACATCCCGGCTGCTTAGATTTTTGTCTAAAATCAATTCCTATTCAACCTTGGCCACACCAAATTAAAATCCTGCGTCGTGTTGCTCAAAATTTTCCCCAAAGTTTTCTCATTGCTGACGAAGTTGGTTTAGGTAAGACAATTGAGACTGGTTTAATTTTGCGCTATCTGTTATTGTCCAAAAAAGTGAAGCGGGTACTAATTTTAGCACCTGCTAGTGTGCAACCCCAGTGGCAAGAAGAACTACGGGAAAAATTTAATCTACATTTTTGGAGTTATACACAAAATTCGTTCACTGTTCAAAGTTCACTATTAACTGAAAAATACCGCCAACAGTCATCAGTTAACGGTCAACAGTCAACAGCCAACAGTCAACCGTTAATAAATCCCTGGAATACCCAAGACTTAATCCTTGCTTCTTCTCATTTGGTGCGGAGAACTGAGAGAATGCACCAGCTACTGTCAGCAGAACCGTGGGATTTAGTAATTTTAGATGAAGCGCACCACGCACGCCGCAAAAGTCCCCAAGACCGTAAGGAAACGCCTAATCGCCTGTTGGAATTAATGGCACAGCTGAAGGAGAAAACTAAATCTCTGATTCTTCTGTCAGCAACTCCCATGCAAATTGACGCTATAGAAGTTTTTGATTTATTAAACCTACTAGGATTACAGGGACATTGGAGTTACGGCGATAACTTTTGCGATTATTTCGCTTCTCTGCAAGGTAATGTCAAGCCGGAAGTAATGAATTTTTGGCAAGTAATGTCTACTGATTATTTTCAGCGTGGCGGACAGCCTTGTTCTAGATTACAACAGTTTTTGACCAAGAGCGTGGGCGGTGGAAGCGATCGCATCTTAGGTTACAAATTGCAGGATACGTGGCAAAGGGGAAAGAAAATCTCTAATCATAAGCAATTATTGGCAGATGAAGACTTTATCGACACCTCACGCCAGTACCTAACCGTGAACACTCCCCTCAAAGACTTAATGTTTCGCCACACCCGCGACACTCTCCGACAATACTATCAGAGGGGACTGCTAGAACGGGATATTCCGACTAGAATTGTGCAGGATAACGCCATTACGCTGGAACCTCAACGGGAAGTACCCCTTTATGTAGCTGTCAGCGATTATGTCCGTCATTTTTATCGACTAGCGCAAAAAGACCAGCGTTCTTGTTTGGGTTTTTTGATGACCCTTTACCGCAAGCGTTTAACCAGTTCATTTTATGCCATCAAGTCATCTCTGCAACGCCGTTTGGATTATTTGTTAACTCAACAGGGAAGCGTTTTAAGTGACGACGATTTAGTGGATGTGGATAATGCAGATGATACAGTGATTGCTGGGTTGGAATCTTTCTTTGAACCTGTAGACCCCCAGGAAGTTCAATATCTTGAAGATTTATTACGCCAGTTTGACAACACGGGGGAAGATACTAAACTTTCCCGGTTTATTCAGATTTTGCGTCAAGAATTGACTGAACGAGAAAGTGCGATCGTTTTCACACAGTATACTGACACAATGGACTATCTGCGGGCTACGTTGCAGGAGTTATACGGTAGCCAAGTGGCTTGCTACTCTGGTCGGGGTGGCGAACTCTTAACCTTCAACCGTGATCAGTCTACCGTCAGCAGTCAACCAAATTGGTGTCTAGTTCCCAAGGAAGAAATTAAACGCCGATTTCGCCAAGATGAAATCAAAATTCTCCTTTGTACTGAGTCGGCTTCAGAAGGTTTGAATTTACAAAACTGCGGTGTGTTGATTAATTATGATATGCCTTGGAACCCGATGCGGGTAGAACAGCGCATTGGCAGAATTGACCGCATTGGACAAAGATATCCGACTGTGCGAATCCACAATTTTTATTATGATGGCACTGTGGAAGCGAAGGTTTATAGAAAATTGCGCGATCGCATCAACGCTTTTGCTACAGTTGTGGGTAATCTTCAACCCATTCTAGCCCAAGTCCCTACTTTTATTGAACAGGCTGTGATGAGTGCAGACCCAGAAGAAGAGGACGTTTTAATGTCTGAATTCGATTCTATCTTAGACAGCCCACCACCTCGTCTAGCAATTGAGGAAATGGTAGCAATGGACTTGGATGCTGATTTAGCGGAAATTCAAAAACCAATGACTCCTTCTCCCTTTACGCCAGAAATCATTGAGCAGTTATTCACATCTTCAGCAATTTTAACAGCCCGTGGTGTGCAGTTTGAGAGCAGGAGCGAACGTACTTGGCAACTGATTTATCAAGGACAGAATTATACTGTTACTTTTTACCCTGATGTTTTTGATGAAATGCCTTCATTACGATTAATGAATTTTGGCGAACCGTTGTTTGAAAAATTATTGCAAGTTGTTGAGGGATAAAATTAGATCCAACAAGAAAACAATTAATTTCTGGATTTGTGGATGTGTATTTATGATTAAATATACAATAAAATCAAACCTTGTTTTGTATGGCTACGCCACGCAAGCTATCAAAAATCAAATATGAGTCCTATAAGCTAAAGTCAGCACCGTAGAAGAATTTGCCCAAAAAAATCAAGCAATCACAATAGTGCCATAGTGCCATGCTGACAGAATTTACCCTCGCCAACTTCAAAAGTTACAGTACAAGTGGTACTCTGAGCCTGTCGAAGAGCCGTTTACCCCTGGGATCTTTAACCGTGCTAATAGGTGCAAACGCCGCAGGTAAAAGTAACGCCCTTGAAGGCTTGCGCTTTCTGTCATGGTTAGCACAAGGACAAAGACTGTCCAGCATTCAATATGCCGTAAATAGTGCAGACCGAGTAGTGCGCGGTCGAGTAAATGACTTGTGCCATCGCGGAGAGTCAAATTTTACCATCGGTTGCCGTTTGGACTCAACAGAGTGGAACCAACTTGATATAACCCTGAATGTACGTGACGGAGAACTGCACATCAGTAGTGAGCGAATCGTTGACTCAACAAGTCAAGTCCCGCTATATGACCTAGACCAGCCTTCAGAAGGAGTAGGTACTGATGTTGGTGTGGCATATAACAACTTTACCAAAGGGAGAAATAAACCACGAATAACGTGCAGCGATCAAATGGCTATATTCGTGCAACTAGATAGCCCGGCTCATTTTAGTGCCAAGTATCCCCACTCCCAACAGATTATTCCTGAGACAGTCCGCGAATATCAACGAGTCTTAAAAAATATCCTGTTTTTAGATCCCGTTCCCGCCAGAATGCGCGAGTACAGTTTCAAATCTGATAAGCGATTACAAGAAGATGGTACTAATCTCTCCAGTGTCCTGTATCGTTTATGGCAGAACCAACCAGAAAATCAACAGGCAATTCTCAACTTCATCCAAAGTCTACCAGAACAGGCAATAGATGGGCTAGATTTCCTTTTCGGCCCACGGGATGAAGTCATGGTACAACTAGCAGAAACCTTTGGCAATACCCGGCGTTTTTGTGAAGCTGCATTATTATCAGATGGGACATTGCGGGTGTTAGCGATCGCAGCCGCCATGCTATCAGCTACAGAAGGTAGTTTAGTCGTCATCGAGGAAATCGACAACGGCGTTCATCCCAACCGCGCCCAGCATCTCCTCGCCAGCATCCGAGATATTGCCGAACAGCGTAAATTACGAGTGCTGCTTTCTACCCACAACCCAGCCCTCATGGATGCCTTACCCGATGCAGCCCTGGGTGATGTAGTGTTTTGTTTCCGCAATCCAGAACAAGGAGATAGCCGCCTTGTCAGGCTTGGGGAGATGGACGAATTTCCAGGCTTGATATCTCAAGGGCCGCTTGGTCAACTGGTAACTGCTGGGATAGTGGATCGGTTCGTGAAGTCGCCGCACACACCCGAAGACAGAAAACAGCAAGCTATGGCCTGGCTGTCTCGTTTGCAGGAGTACGAAAATGAGTAGTATCTGCCTGATAGATACCAGTGTATTCCTGGAAATACTCAACGTTCCTAACTATAATCAGCATAGGGCATCAGTTCTGGAAGATTTTGAGACCTATGCTCAATCTGGCTGCACTTTTTTGTTGCCAATGGCGACTATACTCGAAACAGGCAACCACATTGCTCAAAACGGTGACGGCACAATGCGAAGAAAAACAGCCCTACGTTTTGTGAAAGAAGTTAAAGACGCATTCACAGGCGTAGCCCCGTGGAAACCGACAACATTCCCGAACACAGAAGAGATACTGTTGTGGATTGACCAGTTCCCAGATTTGGCTGGTAAAAACAAAGCTCCTCAGAAGCAAGAAGGAACAAGCTTCGGTGATCTCAGCATCATTCAGGAATTTGAAAAGTCGTGTCATCTCTTCTCAATGAGTGAAGTGTTCATCTGGTCATTAGACAGCGATTTAAAGAACTATCACCAAACGCCAAAATAATCCCCTCCAAAATTGTGCATTTAGAGGAGAGTCAGAGCCGCTAGAAATCTGCTTTAGATGCGAAAAACCCATGTAAACACGGCCAACATTGAGCAAACAACCTCTAACATTCAACACTTCTGGGGTTGTGGCTATCGTTGCTATTGGCAATTCCAATCATGATTGCGATCGCACTTTTGCTATTTCCTCGACAAATTATTGGGCTATATATCGATCTCCTGGCACCAGCAGAGAACGCATTTATCGTAGCGCTTGCTGTTTCCATTATGCGGGTTGGAGCGATCGCGAATCTGTTCGATGGGGTACAAAAAATTGCTTATGGTGCGTTGCAAGGTTTACAGGATACTCGTGTGCCGATGCTGCTCAGTTTCCTGTCTTATTGGTGCATTGGTTTAACCAGTGGTTATTGGTTGGCACACGAGTGACACCAACGCGCTCAGAAAATTCTGAAGGCGCAAGCCCCTCTTTAGCACTATACAACTGCATCAATACGATTGGGACGATATTCTAAAGTTACAGCGCGTTTGATAGCTGGTTCGTTATTTTAGTTCATGAACCATCTTGCGATCACGAATATTTATCATTCGGCAACTAAGTTATTAAACTAAGAGTCTTATTCGTTATCTAATTGGCTTTGCTATGTCAGCACGCCGCTCTCTAAAAATCTCATCTAGAAATTGCCAAGAAACTAATCGAAGCAGGCGCGGATCTAACTATCCAAAATCGTCAGGGAACTGTGATTCACTCTCAGGGTATTGAACCAGCAGTACTACAACTATTACTAGATCGGGGAGTTGACGTTAATCTCCGCAATGCTCAGGGGCAAACTCCGCTCCACATAAATCGCTTCCAAGCAACTTTAGTTAAACTGCTTTTGCAGCGAGGAGCAAAAGTTAACTTACAAGATGCTGAAGGTAAAACCCCTTTATATGATGTTAATTTGGAAGTGGCTCAGTTACTGGTTGCGGCTAATGCAGATTTAAATGTTCAAGATAATTTAGGAAGAACACCTCTGCACCAAGCAGTATTGGAGGAACAAAGTTTTTTTGGTCCGGAATTGGCAACACTATTTCTCAGTAAAAATGCTAGGGTTGACCTCAAAGATAAGGAAGGTAAGACTGCTCTAGACTTGGCTCGACAACTTAATAAAACCCAAATCATTAATTTGTTAGAGCAACATATTGCGACTAAAAATTCTGCTGGTAGTGGAACAAGCACAACCAAAGCAACAGCAAAACTCCAGCAGTTGCTCAATTCTAAAAACTGGAGTGCGGCCGATCAAGAAACCCGCCGTCTCTTATCACCTCAAAAAGACCTCTTTACACTGAATGCTGCCAGTATACCTCTAGATTTAATTCAAGAGATTGATCAAGCTTGGTTAGTAGCTAGTGATGGACGGTTTGGACTCAGTATCCAAGCAAAGATTTGGCAAGAGGTAATAGCATCTCATCCGAACAATTCCGAAACTGCCGCCAATACTTTTCGCGATCGCGTCGGTTGGAAACTTCAAGTTCCTCGAACCGAAAACGATTTTATCAGCAGCGACTGGCTGAATGAATCTGAACTCACTTATTCACTGAAGCAAGCTCCTCTCGGACACTTACCCTGGGCTGGTGTTTCAGACGCAGCTGTACTATCGGTTGCAGTTCCTGCCCCTGGAGAAAACTGTGGTAGCTGTACCATCGATGCAATGTTTCTGCGAGATGGGCGATTCTATAAATATCTGCCTCAACTTTTTGCACGGGTTAAAATGGCATTGACTATTTCTGTGCCGAAAAAATAATCAGAAGCAAGAAAATGTTGAGCTAGAAGCTCGACAAACTGATGAGCATTTTACACGCTCAAGTGCGTGAGCAGGTTAAAAAAAACCCAAGTGGACAACCTTGCTGGTTATCGACTCGCAAGCGGTAAAAAACACCTGTAATGCCAGCGCTGCATCGAAGGGATATTGAAGCGATTCGCACAGCCCAGCGTAGGAATCGCCCCTATAAAATTCTTAAGGGAAATTATGAGGAGCAATCGCTGTTCAACCCATCTATGCTGGCTGGTGCTGCTTTAAGAAAAATGGGTGAGAGTTGGGAATTTGCATCAGTTGCCACACTAGAAGATTTTATTTGGGATAAAATCTACAGCATTAAAGGTGAAGTCTGCGAGATTCTAGCCCTAAGCAATCGCCTTCAGTATCCTAGCCAACATCTGTAAGTTGGCGGCTTTAATCAAACCCACTTGTCCACAAGCGAATTCGCTTCAGAGATAACACGGAGACAAAAAAGTGCAAATTACGAAGCGCAATGTCGAGTTAAGAGTAGATGACAGTTTAATGCGTGTTTATGTAGCGGCTCCCACAGCACCAGGACTTTACCCAGGTATTATATTCTATAGTGATATTTATCAGTTAGGTAGCCCAATTATTCGTCTAGCTAACTACTTAGCAGGATATGGTTATGTGATAGCAGCACCAGAAATTTTTCATCGCATAGAGCCAGTTGGTTTGGTAATTGAGCCAGATGATTTAGGTCGGATGCGGGGTAATGATGATTCTCGGCGCACGAAAATCGCTGATTATGATGCTGATTGCCTTGCAGTAATGGAATTCCTCAAAACAGAAAGTGCAGTATCTCCAGGTAAAATAGGCACTCTCGGCTTTTGTATTGGTGGGCATTTAGCTTTCCGCGCCGCCTTTCAAAACGAAATTAAGGCTTCCGTCTGCTGCTATCCTACTGGCATTCCCAGTGGAAAGCTAGGTCAGGGGATAGCTGATACCATCCATCGGGTGAGTGAAATCAAAGGCGAGATGCTATTGGTGTTCGGGACTCTTGACCCTCATATCCCAGAACATGACCGTCAAATCTTAATTAAAGCTCTAGAGAATGCTAATGTACCGCACAAAGTTCTCTTGTATGAAGCAGAACATACTTTTATGCGGGACGACGGTTATCGCTACGATTCGGCTGCGGCTACCTCTGCTTGGTCTGGAATTGTAACTTTCTTGGAACGTACATTTGCAAACTGAACAAGCACTGCGGGTATTTTAGGCGATTGATTGCCTCCGGCGAGTGAGTGCTTTGCACTATCGCCTCCTCTCCTCCAGGTGCGTTTCGCCATCGCACAGCCCACCGTAAGAATCGCCCCCACAAAATTCTTACGGGAAAAGCCCCGCCGTAGGCGATGGCGCGGAGCGCCCGCTATATTTGACACTCCCCGAATTAGAAATTCGGGGATTCTACATTCACCGACTCGCCGTCACGGAGATAGAAATTGCCTCGATGCGTTCAACTGCGATTTAGTACTAATTCGTCAGACTTAGTGGAATTAACCATTTTCATCAGATGCTGATTCAGATAACTTTGGGCGGAAATGTACAAACTTTCCCAAATCTCTGAGTTGCGGCAGATTTTAGTTCCTACGGTATTTCCGGCTGTTTTCTCTGATATCAAGTATTTCCGGTAATAATTAGTCCATAAGTGTTGCAGGAATTTCTCAGCCAACTCCTCGAAAGGAATAATCCAGTTATAATTTTCATCCAGAAATACCCGATAAGACGCAATTATTGGTAATGCTAGGTCAGTTGGCGCACCAAATCCAAAGGAATACTTACTATCGGGCAGCAGGGTATTTTTGCGTGTATCGATTGATGCTAAGTCATTAACACCCTTTCTTCTGGGGTTGCTGATATGTTCTTGGATGATTTCATACAGTCTTTGCTCAATCCACAGCGCGTTAGTCAATAGAGGCAGTAACTTAGTCAATCTTGCCCTCTCAGTGTCTGTAATCTGACTGGGGGTACTCGTACCTGTGGGATGCTTGGTTCTTTTATTCCCATCCGGGTTATACCTGTTTCTGTCCAGGCAGTTGATTAACTTGAATAGGTGATTAATATTACATTGGGCATTTCTAGGAGCGCCGCTTTGGTTCTGGTAATAAGCGATTCTAAATTTTCTATCTTCTGTTCTTTCTAACTCGGCTAAATGCTGCTTAATGAATTCATAATCACCCCTGGCGTTAACTTTGGAACGAGAATCCACTGGGGAGGTAGTGTTAGAAGCCAGAGCAATATCTTTAGCTTCTGCTTCATTTAAACCAATGTGGATGGTAACTTTGACTTTGGCTTGGCTGAGGTCGTAGTTATAAGTCCTCGCTTGCTCAAAAGCTAAAACTGTGTGACCGCCATTGATGATGCCATCGCTGCCACCTTCACAACCTTCTAATATCTCCAGTTGCAGTTCGGTTTTGTTTTTGTTGGGTTTAACCTTGTTGGCACAGAGGACTATACCACTGTGACGCTCGAAGAATTTGGCGGGTTGAGTGGTCACCGAATCCAATATTTGCCTGTAAGTTGCACTTCTGCGGTTGGGTTCGCGGATGTTGGGTTCTAGGGGTAAGTCTGTGGGGAATGTCTTGACATAGGCGGTGGCGATGATGCAAGTGGGGTTGGCGTTGAAATAGTTGTCTACTTGAATAATCCAGTTTTTAGGCATGGGTGGTTTTTGCTTTTTATTAATATATTCTTAATTATTCTGCTTCGAGGAAGCAGCCAGCACATGAACTACCCCATCTTACTTCGTTGAAGATGGGGTTTCTACATCCCCATCAGTAAGTTGAGATTTTTGACGTTTCGCATGTCAAAAACAAAACGTGTTCAAAATTATCATAATAATCTCTTCGGGCAGATGAAATCAGCGATACACTGGGAAAATTATTTGAGGAAATATGAATGGCACAGTCAAACGGGGTGAAAAATCAAACATCTGCACAAGAATTGCCTCCAGTATCAGATATTCAAGATCCGGTAGCAAGTGAAGCACAGGGTGAATTAGTGGCGGATGTCCAAGATATTGACGGCATTTTGAACTCACTCAAAACTTTATTGAGCAGTGTAGAAAAGCTCCAAAAAATTCGCCAGGAGGTGGGCGATGTCAAACCTTTGATTGGGCGGATGCTGGATGGAGAACTAATGGCTGGCGAAGAACTTGAGCAACTTAAGACAGGTGTAAGTGGTCTTTCTCGCCTCATTCGTGCTTATAGCGACCATCAAGCCGCTTTAGCTAAAGCCCAACCTGCTAGAAACCTGTTAGATCAAGTCTTAAAAGGAAGTCAAGCTAACTGACACCCATGTTCTAAAGGTGGTTCCAACTC
Source organism: Nodularia sp. LEGE 04288 (assembly GCF_963896525.1). Classification (NCBI taxonomy): domain Bacteria; kingdom Bacillati; phylum Cyanobacteriota; class Cyanophyceae; order Nostocales; family Nodulariaceae; genus Nodularia; species Nodularia sp. LEGE 04288. Next base: position 87,262 of record NZ_CAWQOY010000138.1, on the reverse strand, counting down.
AATCACAAACCTTACCTTGAGTTGCGAAAAATGCAACGTCGAAAAAGGGACTAAAGATATTAGAGACTTTCTCAAAAAAGACCGCGAATGAATTCGCCTGCGCCGTCCCCATTTATAAAGCCAGGGGCTTCCACGGCGCGAGGACTTTGGTGATTACTATCTAGATTGAGAACGGCACACAATTGAGCAAAAAAAATAGCTTATGACCTCAAAAATTGGCAGATTGAAGGGATTTCTGTCTACAATTTTCCAAACTTTCGATAATTTGTCTTAACTTATCCAGGCTGGGCTAAGATTGAATATTTGTCGGTTTTTCTACTCCTGTTGAGTCTAGCATCAAGCAATTTTCCAATTCGGCATACAATGTCTGCCGAATTCAAAACCATACCACAAAATTTGTTCCTGGCGATGGGCAAAGCCCCGCCAGAGGCGATGGCGCGGAGCGCCCGCTAAAAGCGATCGCATCACAGTAGACGCAGGCTCATTTTGAATTCCAAAAAAGGTCAAACATCCATTAACTTCAAAGCACTACTATCATTGGGTCTAGCCTTAAGATACCTGTCAGTAATAGCTAGATTGCTATGACCCAAAGTATCCTTAATCAAGACGGGATTAACCCCCCGCTCCGCCGCGTGTGACCCGTGGGCATGGCGCAACCAGTGACAACTGACAAGTTCACTCAAACCAGCCGCATCTGCCACCACCTTGATAATTGGATGGAGATTTTGGCGTTCTAGATGTCCCCCCTTCTGACTAAAAAAAACAGCATCGGTAGCCAGGGCATCGCCTTTAAATTCCATCAGTTCGTTCCACAGCTTTGGTTTGAGCAAAATAGTGCGTGACTTGTTACCTTTAGCTTGCCGCACATACACTTGCCCACTATCATTTCTAGCTGATAAATCGCCCCAAGTTAACTGGCAAAGTTCATGCGCTCGCAAGCCGGCCTGATACAATAATTTCACAATTAACAGATTACGTCGAGCGATCGCCTGCCGTTTAGCAGTTTTAGCATCATCTACCATCGCGGCGGCCGCCCGGACCATCAACTTAATGTCTGCCTCATCTAAATAACGTTCATTAATCGCATCGGGAATTTCTGCCAACTTCAGCGCCATCCCCACATTGAAAGGCAAATAACCAATTTTGTGAGCAAAACTAATTAAACTTTTCACCGCCGCCAGATAAATGCGCCTAGTGCTAGCAGCTTGTGTGGAAAATTGGGTGCTGTAATCAACCAAATCCTCGTATTTTACTTGGCGCAGGGGTTTTCTCAAAAACCTCAGAAAATGCTTCACGTAACGTTGATAGGCACGCACCGATGACTCCGCCTTTCCATCCAACCACAGGGTAATCAATTTCGCCTCCGCTTGCGCCGGGGGTAGTTCCGAGATTGCTTGACGGTAGTTGCTGACGTGAACCAGTGAGAGAGTCATAATTTCTACCTGTTTATTAACAAGACATAAGAGTAGTTGAGTCTGGTTTTATGTTGTCTGATTTTTATTGTCGTTCTTAATGGGTATTCCAGATCCGTCTAGATGATTTATTAAGTTATGTAAAGTGCTGGTTTACTTATGTAGTAGATTGACTAATTGTTAAATAAAAGACAAATTAAAAAGGAGCAGACCAAACTTAATAGAAACTCAAGCTCCGTCCAATGCCGAATTCACTACCCCCTACCCCCCCACACCCTTCTTTTTGACATCGCACTACGTTATATATAAGTTATGCTGCAAATTGCTCGTAAAATTATCATCCCCGATAGCGAAATCAAAATGAGCGCGATTCGCTCTCAAGGAGGAGGCGGTCAAAACGTTAACAAGGTTGCTAAGGACATCCATTTCCGCGTTGACGGCTTCATCACTACCCGCTTTTTCATGTAGGAGTGGCGCTTGGTCATGACCCAGAAACTAACTACAGAGCAACTAACGCAGATCATCGCGGAAGTAGGAAACCTGCAAGCAAGTCGAGAAGCAGAAATTGCACCCGAAGAAGTCAAGCAAATTTTACAAGAATTAGGTTTAGCACCAGAGTTGCTAGATGAAGCGCTGGTTCAAATGCAGCGTCGGCAAGTTTTGCAAGTACGGCAAAAACGTCATCGGACAATTGCTATCGGGGTGATTGCTGCGGTGGCGATCGCCATTACTGGGACAATATTGACTATTCAACAGCATAATTCCACTCTGGAGCGAGTTTCCACTGGAAGTAACCGCATCACTCTGACCCAAGATGATGGCGCTGACCTGAGAAATATTACCCGCCAGAACAGCCCAGAAATTTTTTACCGTGTCACATTAAAAGATGCACCTGTGGGTCAAAAGCTAGATTTAAGGTGTAATTGGATTAACCCTAATGGTGAAATTGTCCACCAAAACCGCTATCAAACCCGTGAAATTGATAAATCCATTTGGAATACTCACTGTCGTTACACTATCGGTTCTGCTTCAACTCCAGGTAGGTGGAAGGTACAAATGTTCCTCCAGGGTCGCCAACTGAGTGAAACAGAATTTGAAGTAAAATAGTATGAAAAACATTGCGCCGGGTGAAAAGCTCAATCAGCCCCAGCAATTTATTGGCTATTGGGGTTATGGTTCTCGACGCGAGTTAGAAGCACAGCTAAATATCATCAAAAAGCTGCATATCACCTTTGACTTATGTCATTTCGATCTATCCGAGAATAAATACCCGATTTGGAATGTTGCTCATATTGGTTGTCCACAAGCATCAACCTGGGCAAATCATCATCCAGAACGAATCGCTGGTATATCTGCATCGGGAATCTTGACTTATTTGCACTCTGATGGTTCATTGTTACCTGATGTTTGGGTAAAATTACAACAAAGCAATCGCTTAATTTTAGGACGAGAACCCTTTGGCAAAGTCCCTCTGTACTGGATGCAACAAGGACAAGTGATTTGGTTTGCATCTCGTCTGCAACTGCTGTTACCAGTGATTGAAAATCCTGAAATTAACATTCCGGCTTTATACGGTTATTCTTGTTTTTCTTATGTTCCCAATCCCTTCACGCCAGTAAATCAAATATTTGCAGTGACTGCGGGAGAAGAATTAGTTTGGCAAAGTCAGTCTGAGTCACAAAGGCTTTCAGCACCAATTTCTCAACATTTATCACAATGGTGTGAAGCAGCTGTGCAAATAAAAGATGAAACAACGGCTGTCAAACAACTACAAACTCTGCTGCAACAAGCTATTCAACGGCAAATTTCTGACTTAAAAGATGAGCCTGTAGGCGTTTTTCTTTCTGGGGGATTAGATTCTGCGGTTGTCGCCGCCTTACTGGTGCAAGCAGGGATAAAGGTGATTGGCTATACCTTGGATTTTGGAAATGCCGGGATTTCCGAATCTCTCTATGCTGAAATGGTCGCCCGACATCTGCAAATTCCTTTGGTAAAAGTTGATGCCAAACCTGAGCAAATTCAGAAGGCTCTAATTTCCACTGTACAGGCGCTAGATTTGCCGTTTGGCGACGGTGTGACAGTGCCATTATTCCTTTTAGGACAAAGGGCTAGTCAAGATACTAAAGTGATTTTAAACGGCGAAGGTGGCGACCAATTGTTTGCAGGTTGGACGAATAAACCTTTAATCGCCGCCGGGGTTTACCAAAGCCAAAATCCCTTGCGCCCAGAAAATTTTCTTCAACAATATCTCCGCACTTTTCACCGTCTTTGGGGTTACGAGGCTCAAATCTACCAGCCACATATTTATCAGCAGATCCAAAATTTACATCCAGAAGATTGGATTGCAGCAGCACTTGATCCTGAGTATAGTACAGCCATTTTGCATCGGTTGCGTCGTGCCAGTTTGATGCTGAAAGGGTCACAAAATATACATCCCCGTGCCACGGCTTTAGGGTTGGCTCATGGGTTATATGTGCGATCGCCTTTCTGCGATATCCCCTTGGCTGAGTGGACGTTTCAATTATCTGGAGAACTTTGTTTAAACGGATCTTGTGAGAAATATATCCTCAAGCGAGCCGTAGAAAATTTATTACCTTCAGAAATTGTTTGGCGACAAAAACGTGGGATGGGAGTTCCTTTAACCTCTTGGTGTTTGCATGAGTTTTGGCATCAGGTTGGCAAGTGGTTAAATCCTGGTAAACTACGTTTAGAAAACCGCTTTTCTCCCCATCTGGCTGCACAAATTGCTAGTGGGGAATTGGGTGCTAATATTCAAGGTCGTCGCAGTGGTGAAATTTTATGGTTGCTGATTATGTGGCAACTTTGGCGAGTTCATGTGTTTGGTGAAGCATCGGGTAAAGAATCTTTTGATCATCCATTTTGGCTACCGCAAAAACTATGGAGATTTCAGAAACAATGGCGAGATTAAAAACAAATTATGAGTTAGAAGTTACCAGTCAGGAATTAAACTGCTCATCTAGTTATCTTCCTTTTTCCCAAGCACTGGCTCAAGAGTTACTAAATACTTACGATTCACCTCTTTACGTTTACCAAAGTGAGATTTTAAATCAAACCATCACACGCATCACTGAAGCTTTTGATTATCCTCAGACTCAATTTCGCTTTGCTAGTGTTACCAATGGGAATATTGCACTGCTGCAAATTTTTCACGCCGCAGGTTGGGGGCTTCATGCTAATACTCCTGGAGATATTTATCTGGGATTACAAGCAGGGTTTTCACCAGAGCAAATTGTCTACAGTGGGAGTAATTTAAATCGTGTCGAGATGGAACAAGTTTTAAATTGGGGTGTGGGAACTCTCAATTTAGATAGTATTTCGCAGTTGCAACTTTGTTGCGAAGTCTATAAATCTTTGAGTGACTCATTTGCTCCTCGTCTAGGCTTACGTCTGAATTTACCGGAAATTACTGGTGATAGCCGGATTGGTGTCCGTGTAGAAGAATTTGCTGATGCGCTGGCTCTGACTCGTCAAGTAGGATTAAAACTGAGTGGGTTGCATTTTTATCGAGGGACAGGTACTAATGCGACAACCGCCTTTACCAATGTAATTGATCGAGTTATAGCCACAGCCCAACTTTTACCTGATTGGGAATATCTAGATTTTGGTGGTGGTTTTGGCTATCCATATCATCATGAGGGTGCAGCCTTTAACTGGGAAAATTTTGGTGCAGATTTGAGTGATAAAATCAGTCGTTTAGGCAGAGATATTCAGTTAGTTATTGAACCTGGACGAGCTGCGATCGCGGGATGTGGTACTCTACTGGCTAAAGTAGTTTCCGTAAAATGGCAGTCAGAAAAACAACTGATTGGGGTAGATACGACTGTGGCTAATCTCTCTGTCCCCTCAGTACATGGCGGTTATCGAGAAATTGTCGCGTGGAAAGAATCAGAATCTGCAACTCATCTCACAGATGTGTGTGGTAATACCACTTATTCACGGGATTTTTTAGGGAAAAATTGCCAATTGCCAGCTTTAGAAATTGGTGACATAATTGCTATTTTAGATGTTGGTGCTTATGGTTATGCAATGTCATCGCACTTTTTACATCGGACTAAACCTGCGGAAGTTTTATTAAAAAACGGTACACATCGCTTAATTCGTCGGCGGGAAGATTACAGTATTTTATTAGCAAATCAGGTGATTAAATAAATTGCTCATTTGATATTTATCAAAGTTTTCGGTTTATATGAAAGGTAAGAGGATAAGGGGCAGGGTGCAGGGGGGAGAACCCCATGCCTAATTGGGAAAAGGACACATTATTTCTCGCACTTGCGCGTCTCGTTCGCGCAGCGTGCCGTAGGCATAATAAATATTTTGATGTTTGGCATACATAAATGCAGGGGCTTGTATCCCTGTTGGCAGGTGAATTAAAAATCCTTCTCCCTTGCTCCCTTGCTCCCTGCTCCCCTGCCTCTTCTGGTCAGGGTAAATTAAAAGTAAATATGCCCCAAAGCCTTACCCAGGAGCAAGATTTCGAGAGTTAACAACCAGGAAAAATTAACGATATGAAATGTATTAAATGCGGAACTGATAATAAACTCAAAGCCAGAAGAAATAATCGCGGTCGGTGTATTAAATGTCAACATCCCTTTGTCTTTGAACCGACGAGCATGGGTAATGTTAAGATTACTGACCCATTTTTTGGGAAGGCTATTGCTGACATTTCCGCGAATAACACTTTGTTTTTTACTCCTAAACAGTTATTTTATATTTTAAATAATCGTGTTACTGGTTATAAGAAAGTGGGTTGGCGATGGTTATATTCCTATTGTTTTGATTGTATATGGCTGACAATTGGTATCGGATATTTATCTTATCTATTGGGTATATGGCTTACAAGTTTGATCGGATATTTATCTTATATCTTTATAGGCTCATGGCTGTTACCATTAATTGGATTACCTATAGAAACGACCTTTATAATTGTTAACATATGTGTCCAAATATGGTTTATTTACAAAATTTATACCCAATCAAGTAAAGTTAACCATAATCAACGCAAGCAAAATGCTAAAGTTTTGTGTTTGATAGGATTTATTATTCTGATTGGCGGAATTTATGCCAGTGTAGTTATATTCAATTCATTTGTTGTATTTGCCATCTATGTTCTTTTAGGGATGTTGTCGATTTACTTAGGATTTAAACAGTTAAACCAATCTCTAGTTCGGCAGGAATTTTTATTTTCTCAGTCTCAATTTCAAGATTGGTTAAATCGTTGGCAACAAATCAATGGCTCAATTCTCAAAATTCTTCCTTCCCCGCGTCAGCAAATTGCACCTGTAGCAATTAATCCTGATGTCACAGCTTACAGTTTTGATAGGTTAGTAGTTTGCGATAGTGCAGCTATTGCTCAACTATTAATTGCGAATAATTTCCACTTTGAAAATAACTGTGCAATTCTTAGTATTACTGGATATCCTGAAAGCATTTTTGACACTACAATGCAAATGTTACGCCGCAATCCTTACTTGAAAGTCTATAGCTTCCATGATTGTAGTCCCCAAGGCGTTGGTTTGGTTCACCATATCAGTACTAGTCCTAATTGGTTCCAGGACAGCAACGTTGCAATTATTGATCTGGGATTATTACCACGTCAGATTATGGCTGCGAAGCGGGGAATGTTTATTCAATCTTCTGGTAATTCGGCGCAAACAGCTAAGGAGTTACCTGGGGAAGTTCGTCAGAGTTTATCGGCTGAAGAATTAGCATGGCTGGAAGCTGGTAATTTTGTAGAATTAGAATCTTTTAGTCCTCGAAAATTGATGCAAATTTTGCATCGCGGTATCGTTAATAGTCAAAGTTTAAATCATGGTGACAGCAATTTGCTTTTAGTTGATGATTCGGGAAGTTCCAATTCTATGTATATGCTCCAAACCTTTGGTTAATTGTTTATTTTCGGTTTACTTGCAACCAAATTTCTAAACTCACAAGTAACCACAATTTGATACCATAACGACTCCAAGTATCACCTTCATAGTTTAACCAGTTGCGAATTGGTAATTGATTAAAATAAGGCGCGATGGCTGCATTGCGATTCAGTAATAAATCTCTGGCTTGTTTTTGCCAATATTTACGAAATCCTAACTGGACGGGAACCATCATCCCACTTTTAGGGCGATGAATAATTGCGGCTGGCAAAATATCGGCGATCGCCTGTTTTAAAACTGCTTTTTCTTGCACTCCCGAAACCTTGTACTCAGGAGGAATTTGCATACTTAAATCTACGATTCGTTGATCAAATAAAGGAGAACGACCTTGCAAATCAGCCGCTTGAGTCAAGTTACTGACTTTAGTGAGAATTTGGTCAGCACCTTTAAATTTAATGTTCATTGCCATTAAACGATTCAGATAGCTGGCTGGGGAATCTAAATCTTCTTGAAAAACCCAAGGTGCTGTTTTTATTGCGGTCAAAACTTCTGGTTTTAAAAGTTGTGGTAAGTCAGCAGCGCACTTTTGAAAAGAAATTAAATAAGCTTGTAATGTATCTTGATTGGTGACAGAATTATATAAACTATTAATCAGCATTGGCTGGTTTTTTGGGCCACCAAAACAGGGGTCGCCACCCTCACCATTTAAAACTACTTGTACGCTTTCTCGCGCTAGTCTTCCTAGCAAAAGATTAGGAATAGTGAGTGGGTCGCCAATGGGGTCATCTAAATAGGCCATTGTTTGGGGTAAACGTTCCCACATATCCGCAAAAGTAATTTCTAAAATGTGGTGCTGGGTTTGGCAATGAGTGGCGACGAGACTGGAAAATTCTAACTCATTGGGACATTCCGAGCCAAAATGAATTGAGAAGGTGTGGACTGGGGAATGATGAAATTTTGCCGCTAAAGCAGTGATGGCGCTAGAGTCTAAACCACCGGAAAGAAAAACCCCTACAGGTTCGTTTGGTGGTGGTAGATATTCTTGAATAACTTGGTCTAGCAGTTCTCGCAAGCGAGCGCCATGCCATACTAAAGGTTGATCTATGGCTGTAATCTGTTCTTGCAACTGCCAATAAGCTTGCACTTTCTCGTGAGGAAATTGTAAAACAGTTCCAGGTCGCAGTTCTCGCACGTCTTGCCAAAGGGTTCTTTCTCCGGGGACAAAGGCACAACAAAGGTAATCGCGCAAAGCCACCAAGTCCACATCAGAGGAACGATAAGGTGATAAAGTTCTCAATTGAGGCGCAATCCAACGCACCCCACCAGTGGTAGTGTAATAGAGAGTCCGGCTACCGATGCGATCGCGAATCAACTGCAAAACCTGTTTTTCCCGATCCCAAACTACTAGTGCGAACATTCCCACAAGTTGCTTCAGACATTCAAAACCCCATCTTTCCCAAAGATTGGCAAATAGTTGGAGATCATTTCCTCTAAAGCTATCTGGTGCAATTCCCAACAGTTCTAGCAACTGTATTTGGTTCGTTAACCAAATATCACCAACAATAATAAATTGTTTTCCCGGACTGATTGCTAATTTTTCGCTGAGAAATCCAGAAGCTGTGCGTGGTAAGATCACCACAAATTTTTCATCTCGCCAAGCTATATCTTTATAACTTGCATCAACTTCTCCCCAAGCTACACGCCAAGTCGGGTTAGTATTGATGAATAACTTTTGAGAAGATTTACGGCTTTTAAAGATATCAAATAGCATAGGTAATTTTTAAAGCATAATAATTGATTTTAAGCCATTGCTGGATTCACGCAATCTGAATGCCTCACTCCGGCACTGCATTCCCTGCCATCGCTATCCTCTAAGAAAATACCCCAACATCAGTAGCTTTGTCTCCAGTCAATGCGTTAAACTCTCTGTACCAGGGTATATACGTCGTATAGAGATGGCTAACACAGAACGCGAATCAATTAACTTCAAACTCCCCAAAACCCTCACCAATGCACTCCGCACAGCTGCACGAGAACGTAAAACTACGGCTACAGATTTAGTGATTCAAGGCTTGCATCATATGCTGGGACAAGTTCCTGGTACAGAGGCAAGTGTAGAAACTCGTCTACACCAAATCGAAGCCTTTTTGACTCAAATGGCCAATGGACAAGATGCTGGTGTAGAAGATAGTTCAAAACAAAGACTTTCACTGTTGGAGCAAAAGACAGAAGCCATATCTTTGAGGTTGGCACAAATTGAAGGAGCTATTTCTTTACTTGGACAGCGTTCTGCAACACCTCAAAGAAGGCAGTCCTACCAATATCATCCACCGCAGTTAGAACTGCAAGCGTATCAGGGGGTAAATCTGGCTAAAAGATTGGGTATCGATTTGGCTACTTTAGAGCGGGAACGAAACAATCAGAGTTCTAAGGATTTTGAAAGATGGTGCAGGTCGAAAGATCCTGGTTCTGTTGGGTGGCGATTTGGTGACGATGGACTCTTTCATCCGATTAAGTGACAACTCTCGCCGCTAACTGCAAGCAGTGTGCGTTACGCTTTCAAATTTACAAATGAGACTTGCTGCACAGTTGTTTAATCCGCAATAATTGGGGATTATCTCTTGAAGAAGGCAGCTTCATTTTGGCGTGGTATCTTGACGTTTTGAGTCTGAAAAATGATTTGAAAAGCAATATCTCTGCCTGACTGCTTCAAAACGAGCAGATAAGCAACAGCATCATCACGTCGGCGAAATCTTTGTACAACAATATTTTCTTGGTTGGGAAGATATCGGACAATACACCAAGGTTTTAATTGCTCAGAATAAGTCATATTATACTCCTTAAAAATGCTGTAAAATCACTATGTAATCTCTTGCTGTGACAGCACCAAGATTTAGCTTAAATGAGGCTATAAAATCTTGATTTACTCTAAATCTGCGTAAGCAGACTGTTAAGAAAGCATCTGAGCTTTTTAACAGTTACCAGTCAAATAAATTCAAAATTCGCGCATTATCAATTAATTCAAAATTAAAGACAATTAGTGGTAGCTTGTAGCTTGCTTGGCGTAGGGTAATCGCCACTAAACAATTCGCGCATTATCAATTCAAAAAAGGTCAATGTGGGTAGTTTTCGTCCCCCACTATATCGACGTTAATTGAAAGCCGATTAGTGGTAGGCGTTGGTGGCGGGCTTGATAACTGATAACTGTTCACTGTTCACTGATGTAATCACCAGGTATTTGATGCCTTAATATCGATAACAACGGGAATAGGGGAGAGAAACTTTTGGGCAGCAGCCACCATACAATTGTGTAAAATATGGCTAACTTGGTCAATCATAGTCTCTGGACATTCCAGTATAATTTCATCATGGACAATGCAAATCAACTTGGCATTAGTCTCAGCCAATGGTTGGAAAAGTTTAGCCATAGCCAATTTGTTAATATCAGCATTTAGACCTTGCACAGGATGATTAAGCATTTCTGCTAACCTGGGCTGCGAAGCCCACTTGCGCCTTCTCCCAGCGAGGGTACGGCTTTCCTTAGTCCCCCGGATATAAGCTCGTTTGATAGTTTCATGCCACTCAGCCACCCCAGAATAAGCATGAAAAAACCGCTTTCTAAAAGCCTTTGCTGCTGCGAGTGTCATCGTTACCCCATATTTAATTTCGGCATAGATGCGAAGTTTGGCAGCCCCCATACCGTAGATTAATCCGAAGTTAACAGCTTTAGCCAATCGGCGATCCTCTTGAGTAACTTGGCTGATAGGCTTACCAGTCACCAGGGCGGCTGTGAGTCGATGCAAGTCAGAACCTTGACGGTAGGCTTGCCGCATTCTAGAATCACCGCTAAGACGAGCCACAATCCTTAACTCAATTTGTGAATAATCAGCTGTTAAAATTTGGTAGCCTGGTGCAGCAATAAAGCAATTTCGAGCCGCAGGATCACGCGGAATAGTTTGCAACGGTGGGTGACGACAGGAGAATCTACCAGACCTAGCTCCTAATTGGTAGTAGTTTGGGTGAATTCTGCCTGTTTTTGGGTGAATGTGTTGAGGAAGGCTATCAGTAAGTGTAGTTGTGATTTTGGAGAGGTGGCGATAATCCAAAAGTGCCTGAATCACCGGATATTCCTGGGCTAAAGGAATTAAATCCTTTTGGTTAGTTGATTTGAGGTCAATGCCCATAGCCTGGAGAGCAGCTAAAACTTGCTGGGGTGAATTAGGATTGATAGTATCCGTGAGTTCTGGTAGTAGGGACATTTGAGCATTACCAGCCAGATGTAGTTGTTTAAGCTGTTGCAGTGCTGTGGTTTTTTTAGCCTCTAACTTGGCACCCAATATCTGCCATTGGGACAAGTCAAACAACATTCCATTCAGTTCCATTTGAGCCACAACGGGCATACAGCGAAATTCTAGTTGGGCGATTTTGAATAATTTCGCTTGTTTTAATTTCTTCAGTAAAATGGGGTAAAGTTGCAACAATATAGCAGCATCCCAGGCAGCATACCGCAATTGCGCTTGGGTAAACGGTTGATGCCAATCGCTCATTTGTTGGGTTTTGTCTAGTTGAATATGCAACAGTTGAGCAGTGACATTTTGTAAAGATGCACTGGTTTTGATTCCAGCATTCAAAACTTGGTAAGCAAGTTGAGTATCGAAGAAACGCCCATTCGGTTTAAGTCGGGCTTGGGTGAGAAATTGCCAGTCAAATTTGGCATTATGAGCAATTTTGAGCGCCGAGTTACCAAGGAGTTTTTTTAAAGGTGAGCGATGGCTTTGAGGAATAGCTGGTAAATCAATCAGCACTACCGGATGGTTGGGTACAGCTATTTGCATCAGTTTAATAGAGTCAGTTAAAGGGTCAAGTCCTGTAGTTTCACAATCTATGGCTAAAACTTCTGATTTCAACAGAGGTGGGAGAACCGAATTAAGAGTTGAAACATGGGAAACAAGAGTATATTCTGGAGGATGAATCATCTGGTGATTTGTATTGATTTCTGCAAGCCATCATGAATTAACTTGGAATTTGCCACCAAGAAGCGATAGCTTATATATATACTCAGTTGAAAATATTCCGGTGTTACAAGGATGAAAGAGAGGTGAAAAAGAGTGAATATTCCTCTCTTTATCTGTTTAATTGAATTAACTTTTATCTGTTTAAGCCATGCTAGAATGGTCAAGATTTAGTCGCTCAGATATCAAAGCAGTAGGAGCTAACTCTTGAATAATAGTTGTGACAATTTCGGGTGCCAGTTCTAAACGATGCTGAATTTGGGCTTGCAACCAAGCTAAGGTCACACTTTTACCATTGATTTTTTGTGGGATAATTAAGTCAGAATTTCGTTGGGAAGCTTTTTTTATGGCACTGGCAATTTTTCTAGCTGTGCGTAAATCAATTTTTGCTATATCAATGCTCACACAGTTGTCTGTTTCCGGTGACGATTCTGATATAATACTGTTAGTTGATGGCTGGGGATTGTCCACATTCAGAGAATCCTGAAGAGGACTAGATTCAACGTGCAATTGCTCAGAAGTTGATCTGTTGAGAGAAGATTCAATGTTGAGTGTAACTTGATGCCATAAATGGACTAAGCCACAGATAAAATCAACAACAATCACAATAGCAGCAAAGGCTGTAATACCAATGAGCAGGTAATTTAAAACTTCTTGAATTTGTTGAGTATTCATGGTTTCTAGGTTGAGAATATTTGTTCACAAAACCAGAAGCAATTGCTTCAAATTGAACATAAAATTAGACTGGGGATGAGGTACTAGTACTGCCGTGAAGTCAAAACAATTCAAAATTATTTCTTCTTCATTTTGAATTCAAAAAAGGTCATCCCCAATCGCTAATTTAAAACAAGCTAATTTGCACAGTTGAATTAGCGAAAGTTTGAGGATTTGGTGGATTTTCAGTTGAGTCTAATTTAGACTTGATCAAACGCTTACCCCATCCTTCTTGTTTTGCGTGTTGAACAACGCTGCGGCGAATTAATTTACTCAGATAGTTGAATTCATTTTTTACCCGATTAAAATGAACAGTGGGATAACTGCTCATATTCTGTGTCACAGCATCACCGAGTGATTCATAAAAACTCTGGCAATTTTTGGGTAATTTATGATGTTTGGTTAACACCTCATTTCCTAGCCAAATATAAAGGTCAGCATAGTCTCTGTGTAAAGGTGCTTCGTAAGTTGCAGGCATGATGTAAGTGAGAACTTCTGCGGCTGTAGCATATTCACCAATTTGATTATTTTCGTATTCAGTGCAAATTAGTTCTAAGCGCTCTTGAATACAAGCAAACCTTAGCCACTGGGGAATCATATCACTCCAAGGACTGCGATGAATTACTAACGGACCGGCAAGGTAGCGAACATGATGCCGGGAAAATTCAGCGATTTCTAAAAGGCACGCCAAGATTTCTTTAGGTGTGTCTAAGGTTGCCAGAATTTGCAACAACTTTAAGGTATTGGTTGGCAGTTTGGCACTATTACCATTACTGATTTCTGCCATGACTTCTGACGGAATGAAATTTATTTGCTCCATTTGTCATCTCGATATGAGCGCATCACCAAAAATAGCCAATAGGCTAAAAAATTAATATCCAATTGGTTGATGCAGATGCTTGATAAATCTTTTTACGCTGGCATTGATAGATTTTTGAGGTCATGCCAATGAACAACGAACCGACAATTAACCAACAACTTGATGATGAGCCAAGTGGTTCTGGTAAGACTGGTAGTGGTTATCAATCTGAAGCTGACAGTGTGGAACAATCAATTTCTGAAGATTCTGATAATCCTTGGGTAACAGATAATTTTCAGAATGGTTATCAAGAGAATATCTTTGAAGTAAACTTTGGGGATACACCTTATACAGAATCGGCGGCTCATCCCAATCCTAAGTTGCCAGGATATAGTTCTGGTTCTGGTTATAAGTCTTTAAAAAATCAACAGTCAGCATCCCCAGAGCTAGAGTTGTGAATCATATTTTCGCGGAAATCTCCACTCCAGTAGTAACCAGAAATATAGTTTTTGTTCAAGAGTTTTTGTTCACGCAAATACGGGAGCTAATTGGGGTGTCACTTAATTTTGGATTTTGGATTTACGTCAAATCAATTCAAAATTATCAACGCAAAATTCAAAATAAAAAAACCGAATCTTTGTGCATATTGAGTTTGGCATTTTAAATTTCCAAAGGGCTTTATGCATCACTCTTAAGTTGGAAAATCGGAATCATGAACATCCCCAAAACATGGATATTTATTCTGGTTGTCATTAGTTTTATGATTTATGGTGTGGCGACACCAGCTTTAAACAATAGATTTGATGATGGCAATTTACCAACTAAAATTGTAGAGGTGGCAAATCCGCAATCTCGATTGCCTGCAACTAAAATTTTGCTGCCAGACTGGAACCGGATTTCTCTGAGCCAATTACCGGGAATCGGTCAATATGGTGCAATTGATGGCAGTCCCTACAGCCAAGCTCTGGGTTATGACCTGAGTCGCACTTGGAATGTGGGTATGACTCCTGACCAGTATTTGAAGTTGGGAGATATCAGCGAAGCTTTCCAGGCAGAGGAGTTTTCTTTGCAGGCAATCGCCCTTCGCACCTGGACAGAGACCACTGACGACTTTGAAAGTATAGATTTAGACAAAATACCCTTGAGTGAATTTCCCCTGATTGGTGAGCAGACATTGAGCCATTTAGCTGAAGTTGTTCCAGAATTAGCGCAGACATCAGTTAAAGACATTACACCTGTTACCAAGTTACTACAGTCTCAGGGAATTGCTGCATCTAATTTAACATTAGCTCAAGTATTAACACAGTATGAAGTTGGACAAAGGAAATTAGAAGAAATTGATTTATCACAGTTTCCGATCACTGCCATTCCTAATGTAGATGCAGTCCAAATCAAAGAGTTGAGCAATTGGATGAACAGTTTTGTCAAAAATATCCCTGGTTTGGGGGCAGTACCGTTAGCATTGATGCCCAATCCGATCACGAAAATTGGTAACTTGGTCATGCGGATTGATGCAGTCTATGGGCGAGCCGAAAATCGGCGTAACCGGACAATTTCTGGCTCAGACGTGCAAGGGTTTTCTGTGCCTTGTACTCAAAGAGACTGCGCTTATTTAGAACTAGATGATTTAGAAAATGCAGGTCGTGGCGATCGCAGTTTACTCGAAGGTAAGCAGTGGATTTCCGGTAAATACCAGGAAGTAGAAGGGGGATGGGGTATCCTCAAGGCAGTTAACAACGGTCGGGAACCAACAGGAAGGCTACCTTTTGGGAAAGCTTTTAAAGTAGTGGTGATGGAACCTGATGAAACTACAGATACGGTAGATACAGCTTTGTTCTTGCGCTTTTGTGCTTGGCAGATGGGCTGTACACCTTACTTTATTGGGCCAATTCCTTTTTTCAGTTACAAGGTCAATGCTTTGATGTTTGTCGGCAATTTGGACAGTGGGAGTCAGTCGAGTTCCCAGACGACTTCTATACCAACGGGTGCAAAAACACAGGTGAGTAGTAATTCTGCTGAAAATGGGACAGCGACAAATCAAATGAATCCTTGCAATTTCACCAGTCCGCATGGCTCAATGAGCAGTCAATCAGGGGATGGGATCAATCTGCGATCGCTGGGAAATGCCATTGCGAAAATTGAAAGTGCTGGTAGTGGAGATGACAAAGCTATCGGTGTGTATACTTGTGCGGATCAGGGTTTAAATTGTGGTCGCGCTCTTGGTCGTTACCAGTTCATGAGTTATAACCCCTATGCAGTGGAGTTAATTGTTGCCAAACCAGGAGGACAAGAGTTTCTGAGTCGAGTCGAGCAAGGGTATAAACCTACAGAGGCGGAACTGTTTCAGTTCTTTCCGATGGCTGACCAAGAACAGGCATTTCTGGCTGATATGGCTGATAAAATCCAGGTAACTCAAGCTGAAATTGACCCCACTACCGGGGAGCATTTTACTGGCGATGGGCAAAGCCCCGCCTCCGGCGATCGCCTAATTGAGCGAGTAGCTCAAAAGCATTTTGGTGGTAATTACAGTTTAATTGATGGAAGCGGTTCTGATGCTTTTGGTCGTCTTAGCCTGAAAGATTACGGCAAAACGGCTTTAGCTAGTTATCGCCACAGCCATGACCACAGTCAAACCCTCACCTGTGTCCCCAGTGGACAGCGATTTGCATTTAATTAAACTCAAGCAATCCTGAAAACAAGAGGGAATACTGATGACAAATTTAGCTAAACCTTCCATTGTTTCACCCCATGAGATCAACCAAATACCTGAGACTAAGTTGTATTCAAAAACACACTTGGGGCAAGCTACAGCAGAAGAGACAAAAACTCTTGATTCTGCCTTGATTCAACAATCTCAAACAGTGCATACCACTGGTGATCAATTACCAAAACCTTCCATGAGGATACGTTACTGGGTATATTGGTTTCGTGTTGGTTTAAGTATCTTTTTACTGCTTTCTGTGTTGATGGGTTTAGGAGGCTGTAGCGTAAATGCGGCAACCGTTACTTGGAATCCAGCTGTGAATGTTGTACCTGCTTCTGTATTGTCACAAGTAATTGTAGAAAATACCCAGTTAAATCCCCAAGCTGCTGCTAAAAATATACGAGCTTGGAGTGTTACCGGAAAAGACGGCAAGTTGACAGTTTTTGACTTCAACACTCCAGATGTTTGCGGGAAGTTGGGTTGTTTGTATGTTGGTTACTGGTTCAGACAAAATCAACCAATAATTCAGGTATTATTGCGTTATTTTTCGCCCAATTTACCACCAGGAAGTCAGTTGTTGGCAGTGGGAGAAAACCGAGGAAGGGCATTACCATGTATTCAGGTACTGCAAACAGCACAAAACCAACTGCGGCAATTAAATTATTGTTTCAATAATGATAGCTATACACTTGCTAATAGTCAACTTTTTGCTCCTGCTAAGAGTTCTCAAAGTTAATAGGTTGACCTTTTTTTTGCATTGATTTGACCCCTATTTAACTGAATATGGTTCAGTTAAGGACAGGACTGATCCAAAATTAAGAAAAAACGTATCGCTAAAGCGTCTCGTTAGCGTCGGGAGCATCCCACTTTGGCAAGTATATCTTTTCTGTCAGGTAAAATCTGCCCTAGTTTTCTGACTACGACAGATTTTTTGATTCAACACAGGCAATATAATTGCATTAAGTTATTCTTCATCATCTTCCTGAAATTCAAAGTCATCATCGTCTAATTCAGCTGCTAAATCGTCGAGTTCATCCAGGAAGTCATCATCTTCATGGTCAATTACTTGTATTTTGCGAGGTGGCTTGGTTGCTGGTTTGGATTTACGCACATTTTGAGTTTTGTTTCTATTCTTGCTAGTCTTGTTTGGTTGCAACACTTCCACGTCTACAGACACCGATTCGCCGGGTAAAGATGGCAGAGATTGCAATTCGTTAAAACCAGCGATGGCATCATGCTGTTGCCAAATTAAAGCTTTAGCTGTGGGTGTACCCAAATAAAGTTGTGGCAGATTTTCAACTGTGGGTTTCGTGTAATCTACAGTTTTACAACAGTTATGTTTATTCTTGCCTTCACCTTCTTTAACTGCTTTGAACTCAAGTTCCAGCACGCCTAAACTCCGCCATCTATCACTTTTACCACTAAATGGGACTTGGAAATAGTCAGCAAAGGTCTTCTCTAATGACCGATAAAATTCTTCACGTACTGACTTAAAACTCCAAAGAGCAACATTTTTGAAACGAACAACCACAGGATTAGTGTGTAATGGTTGATTATTGTCATCCAGAAATATCAATGCGTGTTCAGAACAGACATCCATTGTTTTCTTGTCAAGGCTATGTTTATAATCGTCATAAAGCCCCACAAAGGAACCACCCACATCTTCAACATCTGATTTATAACGGATATACTCTGGTGCAAAACCTAAAACCAGTACCTTGGCTTCAGTAATTAATAGTCCGGTAACATCTTCAGTCAAGGTGACAGTAGTTAAATCGTCTTCTTCCGGGATATCCAGCCAACCAGCCTTTTCTAACTGGTCTTCTGGAATCAAAAGTCCCGCAGGTTTATCGTTAACGACAATACCATAGGGAAGAATCGGTTTGCGAACTTGGTTATAGTGATCATCGAAGAGTTCTGGGTCAATTTCAAAGTCTGTTTCTTCAAAGGTGGAAGCTTCGGTATCAGTGGTTCTCGTTCTGGGAGTTTTAGGTTTAGAAGCGGTGTTTTTGGCAGTTGATTGATGGGGGCGATTAGAGTTGTTTGTCACTTTGGATTTCACCATTGAACTACATAAATAATGATTGTCCAAGGTATGAGGCGTTAGCCTCAAAATTTAGTTATTTATCAGGCAATTGTAGCTAAGTGAAATCCCTAAAAAAATGTCCATCAGGTCAATTACCTAGCTTTGACTTGGTAGCTAAAATTTCTGGTAAACGTATTTTTCATGACTATGAACCTTTACCAGAAGTATCTACTAGACAGCTATATTACTGCTAACTCGACATTAATTGAGGTGTCACCTTACCCAGCACCCCTAGCCAGTATCGACTTTGGCCAGTTACTTCAAGAATATAATAATCCCCAAGGTTGGATGATGATCGGTGGAATGCTGTTTGTTTTACTGTTCTTACAAATCAGTGGTACTGGTCAAGGTAAAATCACTACTGGTAAAGTCTGCGGTATCAGCGAGAAACTAGCAGCAACTAATTTAGCACTCCAGCAAATCAAGCAGCATCAACACAATAAAGTGACTCTGTGGTCTGGTACGCCTCGCTATTGGGCTAAAGGCAAAACACGGGGGTTAATGGCTAATTTACAAATTATCCTGGGTGCAGCACCGACAGTTTGGTTTCCCAATGCTGAACGGGGAACACTGGTAATAGGTGCGCCTGGGTCAGGTAAAACCTACTCTACTATCGACAGGATGCTGGAAAGCTCCATGCAGCAAGGTTTCCCGATTATCCTCTACGATAAAAAGGGAGACCAGCTACGACTCCATGCACCCTTAGCAGCACGTTATGGTTACAAGGTGCGTGTATTTGCCCCTGGTGAACCATTTAGCGGTGTCATCAATCCTTTGGATTATATGCGTGATGCCCGCGATGGGGTGATGGCAGGGGAAATTGGCCAAGTGATTAACCGCAATGCTGCCAGTGGGGGTAAAAGTGATGAGTTCTTTGCAAAAGCTGGGGACTTGTTAGCTAAGGCACTGTTGCAGTTAGTTAAGGGTTCAGCTTACCCAGATATGGCGATGCTGTACGCTGTGCTGCGGTTGCCGAAATTGGTGCAACGTCTTGATTATGCGGTACAGTCTCAAAGGTTGGATGAGTGGGTCGCAACTTCATTTATTCAATTTTTGAGTGCTAAGGATGCCGAAAAGACTATTTCGGGAATTTTGACCACAGCCGCAGGGACTTTCTCATCTTTTATTCAAGCTGATTTGCTACGGGCATTTATCGGTAAATCGGATATTCCCACTCAGCTGTCAGGTAGAGAAATGGTGGTGTTTAAGTTGGATGATGAACGCCGCAGTGTGGTGGGGCCGCTGTTGGCAGTTGCCATGCACTTAATGATTGTTGGTAATTTGAGCCGTCCCCGCAAAGACCCGTTGATTATTTCTTTAGATGAGTTACCATCTATCAAATTAGACAGATTACCACAGTGGATTAATGAGTATCGTTCCAATGGTGCTTGTTTTATCTTGGGTATCCAAAGTTTAGAACAACTTTACGATATTTATGGCGATAAAATGGGGAGTGCGATCGCCTCAGCTTGTAGTACTCATGTTTTATTTAACCCTGGTAACTACAAAACGGCTGAGGATTACTCCAAACGCTACGGTGAGAAAGAAGTGCTGATTAAAAATCGTACCACGGGGCGATCGCTTGGCGGACAAATGAGCCGTTCAATTAGCTTCTCTGAGAACTTACAAAAAATGCCTGTAATCAGTGCTGATGAAATATTGAAATTTCCGCAAGGTAAATGCGTAATTACCAGTCCTGGTTATAGTGCCGGCGGACAAGCTTCTATTCCCTATCCTTTAATTATTCCCGTGTCCAAAGCTGATAAAAAAAGAGCCGCCGAAAGTGAAACTCTTTGGGAGAAACAAGTTAAACCTGCTTTGTCAAATCAGATGACAATTCCTGATCTGAAAATGCTGACACAAGCACTGTATGAACGAATTGAAGCAGCCGGGCGAATGTTGCCATTACCAGATGAAGATGTCGCACCTGCACCGGAATCTGATGATAGCGAACCTGATGTTTTGGAGAATTTTCCCCCACGAGTTTATCAAACACCAGGATTACAAGGATAGAACTGAGAAGAGGGGGAATTTTGCGGATTTTTTTAAATGATAATTTCAGAAATATCGTCTAAATTTACCATTGATGATAATTGCTGATTGGCTTGATTTGATGTTAAATTATTGTCTTGAGTTTGACTGAGTAATTTAATTAACCATCGCTCTGTCTGCCTATGCTGCTTTTGCTTCCAGGGTATATCTAATCTTTGGGGTGGCTTAACAGGATGTACTGCTAAAATAACCAGTTGCATTTGGTTAGGAATAACTGAGTATTGTCTAGCCGTAGTCCACAACTTTACCCGGTCTTGCCAGCTTAACTGAGGATGACGCACAGCCCATTCATAAACTCTGGGAATACCTTGTTTAAAGGCTATATTTGTGATAACTTGAATATAATAATTATCGCTCTGAATTGCCAGAGGTGCAATGACTGGGTTATCGACTAATAACTTCTTACGAGTTTGAAAAAGTTCTGGTGCAAGTTCCTGTATTTGAGTCAGCCACTGAGCAATTTGAGGATGGGCATTTAATAAAGGTTCTACAGGCAATCCTAAAAAGAATTGTTTCATCAGCAAATGGAAGTTATCTGCAATTATCGGGTCAAAACCAGAGCGATTTGGCTGATATTTTTGATTGGGTAATAAGATTTGTTGTTGAGTTTTAGTAAGTTGTTGAATATCAGCAAGATTAATTACTGGCATGGTGGAGATAAAATTACATCTCTCCCACGCAGCGGTAAGCTGCAAATTAATTACTGTGATTAATCGGAGGAGGTTATTTGATTGAGATTATTAGAGTTCGTGCTACACCGGAGCAAATTGAGCAGATGCTACAAGAGTTAAAGTTTTATATCAAGGTAGCGGTAGATATTGAGCATCGGATTCTGGCTGGGGGAGGTGAAATGCATTTTTATTGTGAACAGGCGTTGCTAGAATATGGCAGTGAGCAGAAGGATATTTGGGCTGCTAGTTTCCGTCCTGATACACAACGGATAATTTATGAGTCGATGGTTAATCTCCGTCCCCGTCAGAATCGTTCAATGGAAATTATCGACGTTAAAATTAGAGAACAAGTTACCCAAATTATTATGGAGTTTCTGGGATGAATAGTGGCTTAACTTATGAGCAAGAAACCTTTGTCAAAGATAGTATCCCTATTAGATTGGGAAAATTGGCAAATAATTTAGCACGGATTCAGTCTTCTTACAGTGAATCTACCCATGAGGATGTGGTCAAAAGCTTGATGAGAGAGACTATGTATTTTATTGAGTGGATAGCCCCAGATATAGATATTGACAATGCTTTTGAGTTAGCAAACTTAGGAAGGTTTCTCACACGTTGGCTGTTTAACTGGGAACAAGCCTGGAATGACACAAAAGTTAAAAACCAGATGATTCAAGAACTTGGTACTTGGTCAGATAGTGTTTTGCAAATGTCAAAATTACCTGCTGTACAACAATTCTAAGCTCGACTTGATCCAAAATTAAGAAACCGAGTTCTTTCCACAAAATTACGACCTTGCTGAAACAAAAAATTAAGTTTTACAAACTCGTCATTACTTGGGCTAGTTCATTAGATAAGTTAATTGTAGATTCTTGGGAATTTCTAAAAAGAACTCCAGCTAAAAAATAATGATTCTCAGAACAAAATGCCATTTTCTTTTGACGTAAGCTATCTATATATTTTTTTACTTTTGGCTCTGAACTATAGTAACCAAACTTTAAAGGTAAAACCATAAAGTTTTGCACGAAGTAATGATTTTTTGCGGCTATTTTAATTGTACTTGTGGGATTAGAAAAACTAGATACTAAAACTAGGACATTTTTATATCCTAGTGATAAAAGATTATTGGTAACTGTGGCTCCATCTACGCCTCCAAATAATAGCGGCATATAAATGTCTGGATCTGGCGCAGGAAGATAAGGTGGATTTGCTACAAGATATTCAGCTTTGGGTTGAGAAGAATTAAATAAACATGAATTAGAAATTATATATTTATGAGCGAGATTATATTCATCAATTTTGGAATTTGCCAATTTCCATGCCAAGGTATTTAATTCAAATCCATGTATGACCGCATCAAATTTATTTTTAAGTAATGAATTGATCATGGGGCTGCCATCTCCTGAGCCAAATTCCACGATAGACTCAGAATTCCTACAATTGTTTAGAACAAAGGTTTCTAAGCAGTTTGAGTAAAAATTAGATTCTTCAGGACAAAAAAAGATATCTTTCATGTGAATTGAGTTCAAAAACAGTGTATAATCTGCATAGAAACTAATTAGTTTCTATTCCTAAGTAAGTAAGCTAAAATGAATCTAAATAATATGTAATAAAATGTAAAATACTCGCAAACATTTTATTTAGATCAGGCAGATATGCTTACTTAAAAATGCCAAAAAATGACGTGCAGTTTTGGGTAATTTATCCTTTATGTTGAGCGCAGTCGAAACATTTGGGTATAGCTGTTGATTCTGCTTGGTGTATTGATTGCAGAATAGCTTTAGCCGCGCGATCGCTCATTAATTTTTCTTGGTCGTACCCCAGTATCAGTTCCCAAGCATCATTGGGATATAGTTCGGCTAAAGGCAAAGCCACATCATCCAACATCCACTGTCCGTGGCGTTCATCTTCTCTGATGTGCAGTTCCCAATAACCCATAGCTGCTTCTGAAAATCTTAGTCTTTGGGCTGCTGCTAGATAATTTCTGTAACCCCCAGGTCCGGCAACTTCAAAATAAGTTAACCCACCGGCATAACGTAAAAAATCGCGTTTGCGCTCAGTCAGTAAAAAGTTATGATTAGCACAAGCTAAAACTTCCCACGGTACTAAATCAAAGTACCCCTCTGGTTCACAATTCATCTCAAACTCAGCCAGCATTTGAGCAAAAAATGTGGAGTGCTTGCGGGATAAGCGACCATTGCCATATTCTTCCAAGAGTACCCGTACAAGGGTACACTGTATTTCATTAGCCGCACCACCTAAAATTCTAGCAAGACGACTACCTTCCACTAAACCGTCAAAAGAAGCAATCTTGAGCAAGTGGCGATAACCAGCTTCAGTCATCTGTTCTCGGATATAGCGACTATCTTCTGAGAGTGAGGGGTCTAAATCAGCAGATGCGCGCTCAATTAAAGCTTGTTTAACGTTCAATTGTTGTAATACCATCACATTGATTTGCGCCAGTTCCCAATTTTGCCAAGCAGCTTCAATTTGGTTACGGCATGAGCATAAGTAAAGTGAGCGCTCATTGGTGTAATGTCGCAAATCATCATACCAAAATAGCTTGAGCCGATTTATTCGATAAAGTATCCTCTGGAGAAAAAGATGAGCTTGCCAATCATCACATTCGTTTTGATAAGCAGCACGAATTGCTGTCCAGAGTATCCGTTCAAATTCGTTTACTTTTGCCGCTTTTACCTCCAGAATGTTGTCTAAATTCTCTGTAGCCAGCAGTTCGATAAATTGCTGTTCAGCACGGTTATATATGGTAATTTTTCTTTCTTTTGTTGGCGGACTTTTTTCTACAATCCCAGATTTAGAGAACATAAATAAACTGCTTTGTAGGGAATATTAGATGACTTTGACTACAGGTCAGACTAGTTTCATCTTTAATATACAAAGGTACATATTTGTAGCTTTATGTACCTCTTTCTCTGGTTATAAAGAAAAATTAAGTTTAGACATCAATACCTTATACCAATTATTTGTGAGACTGCATATTATTTTGACCCCCCTACACCAAAAAAATCCGGTTCCCTCCTCGCTTGCACCGGAGGGTTAGGGAGGGGTTCTTTCTATGCGTCTTTATATGAAATTGGTATTAGCCAAAATAAGAGCCTTGATAATGTCGGGCAAAACTGGCAAAAATTAGCATACCTACCTACGCCCAGCCAGAAGTAGCAGAAGCAATGCTGAATCGATTGAATCGGGCAATTGCAGACTTGGAGGCAGTAATTGATTATCTAGAACAATAAAATCTGGAATTTGAGCGGGAGCAACGCGATTTTGTGTTGAACATTTGGTGTAGCGACGATGCTACGCCCCACCGGAGGCGATGGTCTCCGACCGACCGGAGGTTATGGCATCCAATAGCACTAAACCCATTTGCTTCAATAAAGCAGTATTTCCATCAGGACAGCCATGTTGAATTAGGCACTTAGCACAACCAGGATCACAATGACAATCTCGTGCTATGACCCCAGCCGCATCAGCCAGTTTTGGCAGATGTTTAAACACCGCTTCCGCCGCACCATTGCCGCCATCACTGGTATCATAGAAATAACCCGTGTAATTGTGATTTTCCCCGATTTCCTGCACCACCGTAAAATTTACCTGTTTGGGGTCAACTCTAGCCACTAGCTGCAAAGCTCTCATAATTTGATGCCCAAAGCTGTGGATAGCAATCAAAATACTCGAATATTCCCACAACTGTTGATAACCAGGGGGAATCGGTTCTCCACTGCGAGTCAGACGGGTTCTGGTTGTTTTAGCAAATTGCTGGATGTATTCCCGCGCCCTTGAATTCATCGTTACTTTCACCATTGGGGCGGAAAACTGGGTGAGAAAAGGCTGCTCAAACTTTTCTTCAGACAGGGTTTTCACAATCACAGCTTTGCGGGTGAGTTTGTGACAAAGGGGACAACGCTGGTGTTGCGGTAGGGGTTCTTTGTAGTTAAGACACCGCTTATTCAAACAAGTCTGCTCATAAATTTGCGTCATTAAATTGTAACCACTGGTAATGTGCTTAACTTCACCAAAACTCAGTTCCAGGGTTAAGTATGCTTGACAGTCATCGATTTCACAATTTGGAGAAAACAGCAATGGTAATTTTACTGGGTCAGTTAGCACCGTCAGGCTACTGGTTTGTGATTCTGTACCTGCAACGGTAAAAAGTGGGCTATCTGCTGTCTGTTTTAATATGGCTCGTTTACTGTTGAGGTCGAGGGAAATGCACTGATAAGTCAGCATTTGTCCATGAGCATCTTGTCGTTTGTAGATGGCTTGGGGATGAACTTCACGGTGAGCAATGTCTGCGGAGATTTCCTCTAGTTCTTCCCCAGATGTGGCATCTACTAACTTGATGGTAGTTTGAGATAAACCACCCCGAAAATTCACGTCTTTATGGGGATATCCTTTAGCCCACAAGCCATTGCGACCTTTATTCAGATGTCCTTGGGCTAACAAAAGTTTTGCGACATCGAAAGCGGTTGTGCCAAAATAGTGTTTGATTTTGTGGGTGGGGATGCCTGTTTCTGCGGCTGCACACATCAAATGCTTGGCTGCAAAGATGGGATATTGGTCATTAAAGAATACTTCTTCCACTTCTCCAGATACCAGCATTTCTGGATGTTCTGCTACGTAGCAGTCAATGGGATTGAGGGCGTTGGGAAGCAGCAGGGTGATTCCAGGCTGAGAACGTCCGGCTCGACCACTGCGTTGCTGATAGGCCATTTTGGAGCCTGGCCAGCCCCGTAATACACAACATTCTAGTTCTGGTAAGTCAATTCCCGCTTCTAATGCTTCTGTGGCAATAATCCATTTAATTATACCTGACTGGAGTTGGTTAACTACTTCTGCCCGACGCTCAGAGGTGATGCCACTGTAAAATGCGGCTACTTGGTGGGATTTTAACAGTTCTGTGACTTCCCGGACACTGCGGCGAGAGTTACAAAAGGCGATACCTGACTTACCTTGATTGTGTAAAAAGTGAATGATTCCCGCAGTGTCGGCTGTTAAATTATAACTAGGTTGAGTGACAATTACTTGTCTGGGTGGTGCAGCAGCTCCACTTTTGCGAATCCAAATCAGGGGTTTGGGGTTGAGTTTAGTGGGTTTTAAGCCGGAGATTTTCAGTGCTAGTTGTTTAGGATTACCACAAGTGGCGCTGAGGAAAATAAATTGCAGTTTCTGGGAGTCACCACCGTAATGGTCTACGGCTAGTTTGATGCGCCGCATTAGCCATGTCATATTTGCGCCATAGCTGCCGGCAAGGGTATGGGCTTCGTCAATCAATATATAGCGCAGTCGCTGATAAAAGTTTGCCCAAGGTGCAGATTTCCAGGTTTGCTTGAGTTGAAAGTGGATTAATTCGGGAGTTACACCTAATATATGCGGTTCACTTTTGAGGATTTGTTCTCGTTTTTCTGATTTGACATCTCCGGTGAGCATTGCCATGACTGGTCGAGATTTTGTGGGTATGCTGGAGAGTAGTTGCGAGATTTTATGGCATTGGTCTAGTGCTAAGGCTCGCAGTCCATAAAATGCTAAGGCGCGGTGTTCTTGATTGATGCAACCTTCGATAATGCCGGGGTATGTGCTGAGGGTTTTACCACTGGCTGTGGGAGAGGTGAGAATTAAACTTTTACCTTGTCTAATGGCGCGTAGAGTTTTTAGTTGGTGAGAGTAGAGTTGGTTAATTCCTAATGATTGCAGGGCTGTAATTAATTGCTTTGGTAGGTCATTGGGGATATTTTTGAGATCAGGTTCTGTGGCGGGAATTGTTTGTTGCCAGAGTAAATCTTCACCTAGAAATTCGGCAATATCTGTTGGTTCAGTCAGATGGTGATTTGAGTGGGAATTTTCTGTGATGGGTGTGGTAGGTGGTGTCCAAAGGCTTTGCAGCAAGGCATTGTAATTGGGCGTGTTCATGGCGGTGTTTTTTGAACATTGCCCTAAAAAATCCCCCAGTGGGGGAGTAGTGCTGAATTAATATAGTATATTTTACAACTGTTGCGAACCTAAGTGATTTTATTGAAACATAATAATACTCAATGTTTAGTGTGATATATAAAACTTATTTCTCCGTTGATAAGCTGTTGAGCATTTTGCACAATTTGGACGGGCAAGATGCTCATCCCACAAGAGTTGTATTCAAATATGTTGTACCAAATAAGGTTTTTTCAGATCAGTCAAAAAATAAATTAGTCTCAAGATTGACATTTCATCTTACTAATTGTAAGATAATCTTACCAATTGTAAGATAGTGTATTACACTATGACCCCAGAAAATGTTAAAGCCAAGCTCATAGAAGTATTTCAAGAAATACAGACGGATTGCGGGTATCAAGGGCAACCAATTACAGGAACAACTTGTCCTCTCAACGATTTAGGATGGTTTGACAGTTATCTATGTCTTGCTGCTATTACTATGCTGTCTACTGAATTGAATGTAGACATCCCAAACGATATAAACATTTTTCTTTCAGAGGATGGCACGCAGCGACTCACTATCAACGAATCAGTTGATGTAGTTTGTGAAACCGTCAACAAAGGGAATGAAAAAAAATGACTGAACTAAAAGACAAAAAAGCAATAATTGCTTCTCGCATTCGGGAAGCGCGTAAAATGGCTGGTCTCTCTCAGGCACAGGTAGCTAAAATTCTTGGACTACATCGCCCCTCTGTTTCTGAAATAGAGGCCGGGAACAGGAATGCTTCTGCTGAAGAGATAGCAAAACTTGCAGAAATTTTTGATGTAAGTGTGTCATGGCTACTTGCTGAAGGTGTGGATAAAGTTGATATTCATGACAATAAACTTCAGCTTGCTGCCAGGGAACTCCAAAAGCTTAAACCAGAAGATTTAGACCGACTGTTAATATTACTTGCTTCAATGCGAACAGGGAGAGACAACCTGTGATTAGTAATAGTAATATTAGTTACTTTGATACCAAGTGTAGGAAAAAATCTGTGGTTAATCAAAAGCAAGAATTGGCTAAACAGGCCATGCGTAAATCAATCGAAATTCGGACACAAGCTGGTTTAGACCTCAAAAGTCCAATTTGTATCCATAACTTATGTGACAAACTTAACGTTAAAGTTCGATTTGTTGACATCAGTATGGAAGGTATGTATCTAAAAGAGAATGAACCACAAATATTACTTTCCGCGTTACGTCCTCTTACTAGGCGTAACTTTACCTGCGCTCATGAACTCGGACATCACGTTTTTGGACATAGTTCGACCATTGATGAACTGATAAAGGATTCGGAAAAATCTAAACCTTTCTATCCTGATGAGTTTTTGGTTGACTGCTTTGCAGGTTTCTTACTCATGCCAAGTTTGGGCATAAGAAAAGCATTTACTTCTCGTGGCTGGGATATTTGTTCAGTAACACCACTTCAGATTTTTACAGTTGCCTGTAGTTTTGGTGTTGGGTACGAGACTCTGATCAATCACATGACTTATTCGTTAAAAATTATTAATCGCACCCAAGCTGATTTACTTCTCAAATCTACACCTAAATCTATCCGCCAAGAAGTTATTGGTTTTTCATCAACAGAGCCATTAATTATTGCTGATAAAGATTGGTCAATGACTACACTTGATGCTGAGGTTGGAAGTTATCTTCTTCTACCTAGCACAGCAGAAGCAACAAATGAAACTATTAATTTCCAAGAAAATCATCCACAAGGTCGTCTCTTTCGAGCTAACCGTCCTGGGATTGTGCGTGTCTACTGTCTTGATGCTGATTGGGCAGTTCTTGTGCGGATTTCTCGTGATCAGTTTGTTGGATTAAGTCAATATCGCCACCTAGAGGAGCCGGAAGATGAGTAATAGTGCGCCTCTTCTTATTGATGAAACAAACCTTTCTTATGCTTGGTGTCGTGCATTCCTGCACATTATCGATCATCGTGGCAATGAAGTTTCACCACTAATAATAAGTTTAACAGGCTTTAACCAAGGTATTCCCAACGAAGATCAATCTATTCGAGATGCACTGGATAACTGCCTTAAAAATAACAGTGAGCAAAGTATCCACACAGTTGCAAATACAATTTTTCCTGGCTCTTTATGGAGAAATTCTAAATATGATCGGCAAAGATTCTTTAAAACTTACATTGATACTTTGCCAAGAATTAAGGCGCTTGCTAAGTCAAAAAATAGACGTGGACTTTATTTTGAAAGGTTAATTGCTTTTGGTTCAGAATCACATAATTTCAATCAACTAGAACACATTATTTCTGAGTACACATCGCGCTCGAATGTTAGAAAAAGTATGCTTCAAGCTTCAATTTTTGATCCTGCACAAGATCATGTTTGCGATCCATACCTTCCTTTCCCTTGTCTGCAACACGTCAGTTTTGTACCTAATAATGAAGACAAAACGCTTGTTATAAATGCTTTCTACGCCACTCAACAGCTTATTAATAAAGCCTATGGTAATTACTTAGGCTTATGCAGATTAGGTCATTTCATGGCTCATGAAATGGGATTGACACTCGACCGGATGAACTGCTTTGTAGGTGTAGAAAAATTACAGAAAATTGGTACAAAAAAAATTGGGAAAACATCGTCAATTCTCACTCCAGTTATAGATGCTGCTAGAAATACAACTAGCAAGTGGCAAACATAAAATATAGATAAAATATATCTTTTTCGTATCCAGTTTTAACAAAAAATTTTTACGAATGAGAGTCGTTTACTAATTTAAGGAAACAGAGATGTTTCTTGAGAGAAATAAAATGGTAATAAAACATCAGAAACAGTCCAGCAAAAATACTGGGCAGGACAAACAATTAAGTCTTGATATTGGCGATACAGGTGAAAAATCAATCTCATCACCAATCGTTATTTCACATATTTCACCCATCAAACCTACAGTTGTATTCAATACTTATTGGCAGTTCGCTGCGGAACGACAAAGGATTTTTTTCAAAAAAATAGAAAATGATCCAATGCCTTGGACTAATGATCCAATTCTTTCTACATACAAGTTTACAAACGCTTATCGTGCAAGTGATCGTACCAGCCAGTATTTAATACGCAATGTTATTTATCGGGATGATCTACCATCTTCAATCAATGAAGTATTCTTTAGAATAATCCTCTTCAAGATTTTTAACAAGATTGAAACTTGGCAGCTTCTAGAAAATAATATTGGTCACATTACTTATGCTGACTATTCATTTGAACGCTACGATAAAATTCTCACAGAAACCATGCAGTCAGGTCAGACTATCTATTCTGCGGCATATATCATGCCATCGGGTGGTAAAACATTTGGATATACTACAAAACATCGCAATAATCTTAAATTAATTGAGAAGATGATGGCGGATAATCTGCCACAGAAACTTGCAGATTCACGAAATATGCACCAGGGTTTCGATTTACTACATAGTTATCCAACTATTGGCGATTTTTTGGCATATCAGTTTATAACTGATGTTAACTATAGCGAGATTACTAATTATAGTGAGATGGCATTTGTCGTTCCTGGACCCGGTGCGCTTGATGGTATCCGCAAATGTTTTCTTGATCTGGGAGGCTTAAACGAACCAGAAATTATTAAATTTATGGCAGAGCAACAAGAATCAGAGTTTGAGAGATTAGGACTCAATTATCAGTCGCTTTGGGGACGTAAGCTGCAATTAATTGACTGCCAAAATCTATTTTGTGAGGTAGATAAATATTCTCGTATGAAGCATCCTGAAATATCAGGAATATCAGGAAGAACTCGTATCAAACAAAAGTATTCAGTTAACGTAGAACCAATTAATTATTGGTACCCACCTAAATGGAAAATTAATCAAGCTATTGAAGAATATACAAAAATTAAAACTGATAGGACTGAATCTAAATAGAATTTCAAGCTAAGGAGTAATGATGAATTTTTCTGAATATCAACAACAAGCACTGAAAACTGATCAAATTCCTGAGAAAAATGGAGATGGATTAATCATACCCCTGCTTGGTTTAGTAGGCGAAGCAGGTTCACTCCTCACTGAATACAAAAAACGTCTTCGTGATAAAGATGCCCATAAACTTTTCAAAGATTGTGTTGCAGAAGAGTTAGGAGATTTACTTTGGTACATTGCTAACGTAGCAAGTAAGTTTGATCTGGATTTAACAGAAATTGCACAAAGCAATTTGAATAAATGTTGTGACCGTTGGGGAAGAAGAGATTTAGAACAAACAGATAGTCAAAGTACAGTATACCTATTTGATAATGACTTTCCAGAATACGAGCGTTTTCCACGAACATTTGAAATAAATCTTACGGAAGAAATCGAAGATAATTCTGTGAAGGTGAGAGCATTTATTAATGGTAAACAGATTGGAAATTACCTCACCGATAACTCATATTCCAGTGATGGCTACCGCTTTCATGATGTTTTTCATCTATCGTATGTTGCCGTTTTAGGTTGGTCGCCAGTTATTCGGAGTAACCTAAAACTTAAGCGAAAAAGCAACCCCCGCACTGACGAAGTTGAAGATGGCGGTCGGGCAGCAGCTATTGAAGAGGGCATATCAGCACTCGTGTTTAGCTATGCTAAAGCTCACGGGTTCTTGGAAGGAGTTTCAGAAATAGATGAACAACTGTTGAAGATTATCAAAAATATGACCTTGGATTTAGAAGTTTCTAGATGTTCACTTGGTGATTGGGAGAAAGCAATCTGCATGGGCTATGAAGTCTGGAGACAAATAGAGAAGAATCGGGGTGGTATGGTAGTTATTGATATGGATGCAAGTTTCATAGGTTATCAAGCAAAATAAATGTAGAAAGGAAAAATATTATGCAAGCATACAAACTCAAAGGAAAAATTGATTCATCTGGTAACTTGGTGATTACCGAACCCGTAAACTTACCTCCCGGAGATGTCGAACTAATAGTCTGGCAAGCTACAGAAACGCTTGATAATACGACAACCCCAGCAAGTGAACCAGCACCAGAAACGCCAAAGAGAAAATCTAGAATCAAAGCGTTGCAGAGTTTCTTTGAAAATTCCCCACCTGTGCCACCAGACTTTGATGCAGATCAAGCTAAATGGGAATATTTAAAGGAGAAACATAACCTGTAAAAATTTTGTTTGATACTACTAATATCATTATTAGTAAATTTGGATTTTAGAGAGAAATCAAATATCCCATCCAAAATCCAAAATCATCAGTTAATTTTCTGCTGATTAAACTAACTTGAATAACCTGCTAACACTAAGAATTGCTGGTAATAACTCCTTACCTTCAGCACCTCTCTTAATAGACATCTCCAAATCCAACATCATCGCCACCGCTTTAGCTAAAGCATTGATGTTTGTATTTGCTACCTCCTGACGCAAATAGTAAATGCGATGAGGATTACTGATTCTGCACAGTTGAGCTAATTCACTATCTTTCTTCACCCCAGAAACTATCGCAGATTTAACCCATAACCAAGTTCTAAACTGCGTTATCAGGGTGCTAACAATCACCATTAATGGTTCGGCGCGAGACAGCAAATCATCGAGCAATTGCAAAACTTGATTGCTTTCACCTTGACGCATAGCAGCTGCCAGTTGTAGGCTATTCTGGGTTTGACATGGCACTAACTCTTTCACCTCTGCCAACTTGAGTTTTCTGCCATGAGCATAGATAGACAGTTTGCCTAACTCAGTGGCTGCACGGGTGATATCATTACCAATTGCTACTGCTAAATATGCCACTGCATCCGGTGACAGCAGCAGGTGAATTTTTTCAGCTTGAGTGCTAATAGCCTTTTCAATCAAATCAGTCCGCCAAGGTGGTATTAATGGCAACTCCAGCAACTTGGCATACTTGACCAGATGTTTGTAAATCTTCAGACGCTTATCTATATTCGTAGCAACAAACACCAAAATTGTAGATTCAGGCACTTGCATAAGTTGCTGCAAAGTTTCTAACTCAGTCATGCCCCACTGTTTGAGGTGGCAATTTTCCACGATCACCAGTTTTTTACCACCTGTGAGCGAACGAGTGCGGGCTACACTCATGGCTCGGTCAAGGTGATTCGCTGGAAATCGGTGATAGCATAGTGTCAGCCATTGAAAATCAATCTCTGCTTTGTATTGGTTCAGCTGTTCCTGAATCGCGTGTTGGTCGTCACCTGTGAGCAAAACAATCATCTTCTCACCCCCCATGATTGCTGTAATTGGCAGTTTTAATCAACACAGTGATGGGTTTTTGACTTTGGGTAGCTCGTTGCAACATTTTAGCGATCGCTTGTTTATTGCCCTCAAACTTCTGGCGGTAAACTGGTGTCACCTCTAAAATTGCCTTGTCATCTTGCAACTTCACCAGCTTTGCATGACTCAACAGCTTTTGACTACTCGGTTTAGCTGTATCTAATACCTGCTGCCAAATTTGAGCCAAGTTACTACTATTGGCGGCAACGGTTGGTAACAATTTGCGATTATCTCCTTGGTCATCCACAGGTTTAGCAGTCACCTTGTTTGTGGTATATACTCCAAATGTTGGTAACAATTTGCCACTATGTCCTTTGTCATACATCGGTTTATTTACCGTTTTGGTGGCAGCAACAGGCAATAAACCGGGCATCAGGTTCAGTAAACAAACTTCTAGCCATACCGCAGCATTTACCGCAGACCGCAGATAGCTTTCTGCTTTTTGTAACTCTGCTAAAGACAAATTCAGGGTATCAAAATTCCAGTGCTTTGCTAAAGCCGTCAGTTGGGTATGGCTAAGACAACCAGTGAGCAAAGTTTGTGATTGGGGTGCAGATTTGATAATCAGTAAATCTCGGTATGTTTGCAGTAAATTAGCCAGAATCAATTTGGGCGTTTTACCAGAGTCTACCAATTCTCTGGCAACTTGCAAAAGATTAAAGGTGTTATTGGTGGATATGGCCTGGAAAATTGCCATTAGTTCGGTTTCGGTAACACCGCCAGCCATTTCCATGACATGATGGGCAGTGATAGCTGTATCCAAAAGTCTCACCTGACCGAGTAATTGCAGTGCATCGCGTAAACCACCATCGCTGAGTCGAGCGATCGCTTTTAATGCCTCATCATTAATAGTAATAGATTCCGCATCGGCTACAATACGCAGATGCTGCACAATTGCCTGCACAGACAAAGTGCGAAAGTTCAACACCTGACAACGACTGATAATAGTAGGTAACACCTTGTGTTGTTCGGTGGTGCAGAGAATGAAAACCACATGAGGTGGTGGTTCTTCAATACATTTGAGTAAAGCATTTTGGGACTGGGTTGTGAGTTGATGCGACTCATCCAGAATAAATATTCGGTAACGTCCTACCACTGGTGCTAAAGTACAACGTTCAATTAAAGCACGGGCATCATCCACACCATTGTGAGAAGCAGCATCAATTTCGCTCACATCCAGACTATTGCTACTTTCGATTGAACGGCAAGATTGACAAATACCACAAGGTTGGTCGGTTGGTTTTTTAGTATTGAGACAATTGAGAGATTTAGCAAATATGCGTGCAGTTGAGGTTTTACCCGTACCTCTAGAACCTGTGAGCAAATAAGCAGGTGCAATTTGCAGGTGTTTCACAGCATTTGTAAGCGCAGTTTTGATGTATGGCTGTCCCACCAATTCTGCTAAGGTTTGGGGTCGATATTTGTGATGTAGGGCGACTGTAGACATAAGCTTTATCTGAATTCGTCGCCCTTACCCCTGTTAAGGGGGTGAGATTTTACTAGGGGATACCAAAGTTAGCCCTAGTAAAGCAGGAATATCCCCTAGTAATAACAACCCTAGTAATTTACTAGGGGATACCAAAGTTAGCCCTAGTAAAGCAGGAATATCCCCTAGTAATAACAACCCTAGTAAATTACTGGGGGATACCAAAATTAACCCTAGTAAAGCGGAAATATCCCCTAGTAACAACAGCCCTAGTAATTTACTAGGGGATATTGAGGTCAATGGCAAAGATTACCGCCAAGCTTAGAGGTGGTTTGAAAAGTCTAAATTATTACTTGCCCACTTCGACTGCGCTCAGTGTCAACTGGCGACTAGAAGTCAGGGATACACAGACAAAACCTGCCTTTCCTACGGAACACTACGCGAACACAGGTTAAAAACCTTAATTTTTCATTAGTCCAAGTCGCTGGACTACCCTGCGGTCAGCCGTTCTGCTCTAATCTGTGTAAGCAGCTATTAACCATTTGAATTGTACAATGGCAGTAAAAATTGCCGCATCGACATTTGCGCTTTTGGATTGGGTCGATCTCCATAAGGAACTAACATGGCAGGATGATCTGATTGCTGCAAATGGATTTTAATCGCCGAACTAGGAATGGCTTTAGCCGCTTCTACTAAATACTTGAGGTTAAACTGGATATTTAATGACATTTCTGGTGGTAAATGAGCAACAATCACCTGATCACCTTTGCCAAATTCCCGTTCGATTGATAGCCGTAGCTGCTGCAACGCTCCATCAAACTGCAAGTAAATACCTTTCTCTTTTTTATCTGTCAACACAGCTAAACGTTCCAGAGCCTTAACTAAAAGTGCTTTTTCGATTACCACTTCTTGGTCAAAGCTAAATTTGGCTAATAACTGTTCGCAATCAGGATAAGTTCCTTCTAGACATTGACATTTGAGCATGATATCCTGCCAAGCAAAACCTAAACGATGACTTTGGGCATCATAGAGCAGATGAATGCATTCGACAGCATCATCCAAGTTCCGCGCTAGTTCCTTCAGGACTCGACCAGGAATAGTAAATTGGATGACCTCTGGAGATGCTACTTGTTTGCGGGATTTTCTGCCAATTCCTTGAGTTGAAACTTCAGTGGTGGCCACTCGATGCCCATCAGTACCTATAAACTTTAATTTCTCCTGTGCCAGTTGAAGATGCACTCCGGTCAAAATATATTTATTTTCATCAGTGCTGACGGCATAAATCACACCTTTCAAACCATCTTTGAACCCGGTGGTTGGCAGAGAAATGGGAGTAGCATCAATTGTATGAGCAGGAGGAAATTCTTCAGCACCCATGCCTCTAATTTCATACTTCCCATCTGCATCAGATAAGCCCAGTGAGTAGACTTTACTTTGCTGGTCGTCATCAGCAAGCTGTGTCATTTGAATTTGACTATTCAGGGAGATATGACCATTAGGGCAATGCTTGACTATCTCCAAGAGAATTTGCACTGGGACAGTAATTTCACCCTTTAATAAAACCTGTGCTTCAAAACTTGCTTGAATCGTTAGGGCTAAATCGGTGACAGTTAAATGTATCTGCTGTGTTGCGACATCTGCAATCATCAGGACATTAGCAAGAATAGGATGGGTAGGTTTAGCTGGGGTAGCGCAACTAACTAAAAAGAGGGCATCGAAAAATTTAGTTTGTTCACAAACTACCTCCATCCCTGATTCGATGAGTGGTTGCGATTTTGACTTTGATTTGGTAGACCGTTTCTTAGTACGCTTATTTGAGGATGCAGTTAGAGTATCAGCATTTGGAGATGCAGGTTTTTTCTTCTTACCTACAGGCGTTTCCGCGCCATTTACTGCTCCTTCATTTTCGTTTGGCTCAATTTTAGAAGTAGCTGCATTGGTTTGTTTGCTCTGCTTTACCGAATTCAGCCTTTGTTTTGGCGCTGTTTGAGTCATGATGATTAATTTCTGGTTGCGTCACTACTATCCGGGTGACTGCGATAGCAGAAAAAGAAAATTCAACAAAGAGGTAAGAGCTATCCATTACCGAATGGCACGAAGATAAGCCGAAATCTCCTTGGGGCAGGGTGTTGGCTGAGTGTGTTTAAGAAAAGTAAAAGCTCAATTGCCGAAACCAATTGAGCCATCCAAAATTTCGCTGTTTTTATGATTTAAACCTATATTTACCAATTTTTTAGCTGATTTTATCTGGATTGGGATTGTTATGCCTAGATTAAATTTTTCTATATAAATCTGTATATTAAGCGCAATGATTGATATTCATCAAAGATTGAGCCGAAGAAACAGTCCCAAAGTTACGGAGAGAACGAAATCGATTGGTAATTTCAGCCATTGCATCTAATAGTTCATCCTCATCCGCAGTCTGAATTACTTCCACGAGCGATCGCTTCAAGGATGTGGCTGACTGATTCTCTTTACCTGACACCAATTGATAAAAGAATTGTTTGGAACCAGGAGCTAAAACTTCCATCCCATCCAACAACCTTGACAAGGTGGTAGTGCTAACGTCGCATTTTCCCCGGCGAAACTCAGAAATATGATTTTCTGACACCTTCGTTTCACCAGACAAACGTTTGGCACTAATCCTATACCGCTTGATTGTCGCATCAAAAGATTGAGACAGGGGGGACACTGGGCAAGAAATAGCTGAGACAGAATTGTTAACTTTCATTACTAAAATTAGCTAGTTGGCTAATTGACCGTTACTTTATACAGCGATAGGCTAATTTACAGATTAGTAACCTCCTTATCTAATGTTAGAGCAATATCAACAAATCAGCATCAGTTGCCATTAGTCATTTTTTGTCCTTTAGCAATGATGACTGACTACGGCAAAAACAAGCCCCTGTTGAGGTGAACAGGAGCTAGGGATGAAAATTTCTTTAGAAAATTATGACACAGGGAATCTCAAAATTACAGGATGTGTTCTACCCTCGCCTACATGAAGAATGGCTGAGAGACTGCTGCCAACTCCCAACCAAAAAGCAAACTGCTCTGTACTACCCAGAGCCTCAAAAGCGCATTCACCTGTTTGGGGATTGCACAGGGCAAAAAGCTGGTCTAATAAAGTCTATTTACTCAGAATTTGGTGTTTTAGTCACATTTAATCAAGAATCAGGGCAAAACGATGCATAAGAAATTTTATCCTCTAGAGCTTGATGAGTGGCTAAGTGCTTGTAAGGATCTGACCAAATCTCAGTTAAGCATTCTTTACTACTTACGAACTGTAGACCCCTACAGTAATGGACTGAAAATCAAAGCATCTGTAATTGCCAAAGAATTGGGTATTTCCAGAAAAACTGTCTATGAGTCAATTTCAGTTCTAAAGCAGAAGGCGTACATTGAATTAGAAGATGCAGAGTATGTCTTAAAAGTCATTCCTAAAGGATGTAAATATGACACTTTTCATAGTGTCACAGACTTGTCACCTCCAGGTAACTGCTGTCACCCACAGGTGACAGTTGTCACCCCAGGGTTACACGATTCACCTCCAGGTAACAAGATTCACCCACAGGTGACAGTTGTCACCCCAGGGTTACAATCGCCGCCTGAAACGATTAAACAGCAAGGTTTTCAAAACCCTAAGATTAATAAAGAATTTAAAGACTTTAAAGACTCTCTCTCAAAGAGCCAGAGAGAGAGTTTTTTGAAGTTTGGTTTAGAAAAAGCCCAAAAACTTCCTCATCCCCCAGAACTTCCCCACAAGTGGATAGAAGCACACTGGCAAGAGATATCAGCAGAATGGATGAAGGTGCAGGGTAGAAGTCCCGAAATTGAGCAGCAACAATGGGAAAATCACCCCTGTCGCAATGAGTGGATCGAAAAAATTCGCTCTCTGGGACAATTTGGTTTTTACGCTGAGAACCGTCAAGAAGAAAAAGAACGACGGGAATTTTTCAAGTGGGCGGATGCTAATAACTTAATCTGGGGTGAAAAAACATGATTGATGACTTACCCCAATTTGAACCAATTCCTTTGCGATCTGAAGAGGAAAACCAAGAGGAGGAAATTTTCTATCCCCGGTGGCGATGTTTTTGTTGCCAAGATTCTGGTCTAGTCTCACAGGATTTAGTTCATTTAATCATGCCGCAGTACAACCCAGACCGAGATAAGTGGGTACTTTGTCAAGCAGGCCACTGTGACGCATCGAAACGCTGGGAGAACGTACCCATTGAAAATTTTGATACCCGGTTTATTCCCAGTATTTGTCAAAAGTTGGATTTAATTAATCGAGAACAGTGGCGTAATAGTGTAAAACAACAAGTTAACATCCGCCAACTGGCTAAAAAACGGAAAATGCCTGGAAGTGGCGAACGTAGCGAAAACGACAACCGCGAAGTGCAGCAACGTAAACAAGAAATTGAAGGAATTGATTATGAGGAATGAAATTTTCAGGGCTAGTGACAGGCTCGATTTTGCAGCCAAAGTAAATTTAGGTAGCACTAGTCGTCGTCTAGATAGAGCGATGGGCATTCGCGTAGGTAGCGTGTCCGCAGGACTTAGCCCCGCCTCCGGCGATGGCGCGGAGCGATCGCGTGTTCCTGTGTTTGACCGTAGCATTGTATATTTTCTCTAGGAGAATCGCTCAGAATCGCTTGGGCAATATCAAAATTTACCACTGGAAATGTATACTAACGGTTGACGATAGTAACGCAAAACGATATTCTTGTGATTGTAAATTTCAAGTCTGAACAGACAAAGCTAATTTTTGAAGGCTTTACATCTTCTCAATACCCACCGAATATTCAGAAGACTGCTTTAAGAAAACTACTGCTCCTTGATGCAGCAGTATCAATTAATGACTTGCGTGTTCCACCTGGAAATCGCTTAGAAAAGCTAGTTGGCGATAGAATTGGGCAATATAGTATTCGGATTAATGACCAATGGCGGATTTGCTTTGTTTGGACAGATGAAAACAATGCTTCAGAAGTTGAAATAGTCGATTACCACTAAGTATAAAAATCATGATGAATAACAACCGTTTGTCAAACATTCATCCAGGCGAAATCCTACAACTTGAATTTTTAGAACCGTTGAATATCACACCTTATAAATTAAGCAAAGATATAGGTGTATCTCAGACACGAATTAGCGAAATTTTATCTGGAAAGCGCAGTATTACAGCAGATACAGCTTTGCGTCTATCCCACTATTTTGGCAACACTGCCCAGTTTTGGTTAAATTTACAAACACAATATGATTTACGTCAGGCATTTGCAGAAAATTCAGAAGTTTACAATCAAATTCCTAAATGTCTCTCTGATGATGTAGCCTAAAATTCATACAAATCATGAGATGATCGCTCTATTTCAGATGTTTCACGTGTGCGTTTTTCGATAATAGAATGGTGTTGAAGTTCTCGCACGACAAGCATATTCCCATTCAGCTTCACTAGGTAAACGGTAAATTCGTCCTGTTTTTTGTGAAATTCGAGCGCAAAATTCTTGTGCTTAGGAAATCCTTCATACCATACCATTCATCGGGCTGTTGGAAGCCTACCCTTAATTAAAAATTGCAGGGTAGGAGCATACCACGCATCAACGAATAATAAAGATTCGTTGTCTAGCCCGTGAACTGGCAACATAATACAAACGATTAAACTCTCTAAACTTAGCAACAACCGCTTGACCGTCATCTCCTCGTTCTGAATGAAGTCGCTTACTTAAGTCCTTACCGTCAATACCCACTTCTAAGAAAGTGCTACCTTGACTATTGTGAACAGTGAGTGCAAAGCAGTTTCTCACATGGGCAAACTGTTCTAAATGTCTGTAATACTGCTTCCACAAAAAGGGATTACGCTTGGCAGTTTTGAGTAAGTGTTTAGTTTCTTGGTTAAATCGTTTTTGCTCGTCTTCATGTAAAACGTAGATTTGACGAACAATTCCGTCATCTGTCTTGATCTTTAACCGCCAAGCATGATAATTGTGATAACGGTCTTCAGAAACATCTAAAACAGTGAATTCTGTAGATGTAGAAAGAATCACACTTTTACTATCAGGAGCCATTACCGGGTCTCTGGTTATTAATCGTTCTCCAGAAATAAATCGATTTATATTTTCACCATATAAATGGCTACGAATTTGCTGGTTATAAAAGTCAACTTGAGCATTCGTCCAGCACAGAATCCGCAAACAATCGGGGTTGTTGACAAATTCTCTAGACATCTTTTTGTAGGCATATCGCAGCAAAGTTTGGCGTTTAACCATCAGCGCTCCATTACTTTTATCAGGCAGATATTTGGCATAAGGCTCAAATGGAATCCGGCTTTTAGTAACTGCATAACGAGAAGCCGTGACAAACTCTAGCAAGGGGCTACCAATTCCCTGACGCACAACTTGAGTTAATATGGCTTTATTTGGCACTTGAAAACTCAGGGATTTTCCTTCATTCACTGGATTTAATTGTGCAGGATCACCCATGAGAATTATTTTGAGTTTTGTCCTTATGGATGATTGGTGAGCAAGATTCTCAATCCAGTTCCAGAGTTGTTTGCCAATCATGGAACATTCATCAATAAAGACAACATCAAACAAATTGATGTAAGAAGGGCCAGTTTGCTCAAGGACTTTTTCTTTACCTCTAGTCACCATACCCAGTCCTAATAACTGGTGAATCGTGAAAAATTCTACGCCAGTCACGCCATTTTCTGCCGCCATGCGTTGCAGTACACCGACAGCTTTATTTGTGGGTGCGGTCAATACAATTCGCTGACCCATAGTGACAAGAACTTTAACCAGTTGGAAAACTATAGTTGACTTACCAGTGCCGGCATATCCAACTAGCAGAAACAAAGCAGCTGCGACGGATGGCTGCACAAATTTCCACATTTTATCCAAAGCTTTATGCTGCTGTGGGGTGAGTTGAAATGGAAAATAACTTGTTGTGGGGAAAGTTGAAAGGGTGTGGATCATAATTGCGGCGCTAATTTCATTTTAAAATCCACTCAATGCAGCGATAGCTGTTGGTTTTTCTTAACTGCACAACAACAATCCTTCTGGGAGCAAAACTCAACAGAAGTTAAATGAGGGACTGCCTGACCGCGTTTGAAAAGGCTTTAAACCCCTGGTTTTCGGTAATGGATGGCTTTAGCCGTTAGCTGCGATAGCGTAGCTAACGGCTAAAGCCGTATCGCGTCAAGCCCTGACGGGCATAGCTGCGCTTACCGCGGAGCGTCTCGTAGAGAAGGCATCGCCAATATCTTGAAAAAGTTTCTCAATTATTTGTAGAATAGCTCAATTGTAAATGTAGTTAAATCACCTTGAGGCTGTCTGCAACTTAATAAATCTCAACTGTTCTGTCTCTCCAAAGAACCTCTATGTTATTCATCAGACAAAAATATCTGCCCTACAGGATGGCGTTTCTCAGTGTCGGAGTAACTTTGCTAGTAAAACTAGGACTAGAGTATCTAATTGGAATTACGAGTTCTTTTAGCTTGTGGTTGATTGCGGTTTCTATCAGTACTTGGTACGGCAACATAGTTTCAGGACTGATATCAGTGTTGTTGGCGGGTTTAGCTAGTCATTACTTTTTTACAGATCCATTTTCTACTCGAAATCATCTCGAATTTGTCTTATTTATTGTCGAAGGTCTAGTAATAAATACGCTAATTGCTAACTTCCAGTCAAGCAAACAGCAGTCAGATATCGATAAAACAGAAGCTCAAACCAATCTGGAAGGTTTATTAGAGAATCAGCGATCGCTACGTCAGAATGAAGAATTTTACCGAACACTAACAAAGAATTTACCCAATGGAGTGGTTTTTTTGTTCAATCAAGATATGCGCTTTACGCTGGCTGAAGGTACAGAAGCGCATATCTTCGGTTTAGCAATAGAAGAGTTCCAAGGTAAAACCCTAGATGAGACTGTTCTCACTGAGACTTACGAGTTGATAGCACCAGCTTACCGTAGTGCATTACAAGGAATTCCAACGTGTATTGAAATCCCTTATGGCGATCAGGTTTATCTAGTACAAACGTTTCCAGTTAAAAATGAAAATAGCACAAGCATGACTGGTTTGGCAGTCTTTCAAAATATCACGAACCGCAAACAAGCCGAAGCCCAAATTATCAAACTTAACCAAGCTTTAAATCGACGAGTTAGAGAACTACAAACCTTATTAGAGGTGATTCCCATTGGTATTGGGATTGCCGAAGATCCAGAATGCCAGATGATTAGAGTTAATCCGGCTTTTGCCAAACTGCTGGGTATACCCGTAAACGCCAATGCCTCTCTGAGCGCTCCTCTTGATCAACGTCCCACGAACTTTAAAATTTTCCGGGATGGCAAAGAACTAGCTCCAGAAGAACTGGCGATGCAAAATGCTACAACTCATGGTGTGGAAATACTAGATTATGAGATTGAGGTAGTTCGTGATGATGGTATCCGAATTAACCTATTGCAGTATGCTACCCCTTTATTTGATGAAGATGGCAAAGTGCGGGGGTGTGTCAGTATATTTTTAGATATTACCCAACGTAACCAAGCGGAAAGAAAACTGCAAGCAGCTAGAGATCAGTTGCAGACTGTACTAGATGCAGTACCAGGAATTGTCTCTTGGGTTAGTTCTGATTTGTGTTATTTAGGTGTAAACAGGCACTTGGCTGATAATTTTAATTTGCCTCCCGAAGCTTTTGTCGGTGAGGATATTGGTTTCTTAGGTG
Organism: Nodularia sp. LEGE 04288; assembly: GCF_963896525.1. Lineage (NCBI taxonomy): Bacteria > Bacillati > Cyanobacteriota > Cyanophyceae > Nostocales > Nodulariaceae > Nodularia > Nodularia sp. LEGE 04288. The sequence goes on along the minus strand of NZ_CAWQOY010000138.1, from coordinate 43,579 downwards.
ATGGTAATGGATTCCGTGAGTTTGTAGAAAAGTTCTTTGCTGAAAATCAATCAGAAGCACTATATGAGTTGAAATTGGTCAAAGGAGACCGCAGCTATTTAATCGTGGCTCAAAAATATGACGAGAACAAAGCCGCGTTTTTAATCGGTATTGATATCACACAACGCCAGCGTGTAGAGGAGGAACTCAGACAAAAGACTGAGGAACTGGCCACAATCAATCGTGTCAAGGATGAATTTGTTGCCGTCTTGTCTCATGAGTTACGTACCCCCATACATAATCTTCACGGCTGGGCGCAATTACTGTTAACTGAATCAGAGATGGATGAATCCCTAAAAATTGAGGGACTGGAAACGATTGAACGAAATGCCCGTCTGCAAGTTCGCTTAATTGATGATTTGTTAGATTTGGTGAGGATACAGAAGGGCGAGATGAATTTGGAAATCGGATTGGTTGACTTAGCAAATGTGATTCTGTCAGCCGCCGACACTATTCGCTTGTCAGCTGAAACCAAGAATATTCAAATTCAGTTAGATTTTGATGCTGCTGTACCCCCAGTTTTAGGTGATTTTATCCGCCTACAACAAGTAGTTTGGAATTTGCTTGCCAATGCCATTAAGTTTAGTCCCAAGAATGAAAGTGTCGTGGTTAGTTTGAAGTTAGTTAAATCTCAAGCTGAGATTACAGTTATTGACAGGGGGAGGGGTATAGAATCAGAATTTTTACCCTATGTGTTTGACAGGTTTAGTCAGGGTGACGCTTCTACTACTCGTTCTGCGCCTGGATTGGGGTTAGGATTAGCGATAGCTCGTCACATTGTAGAACTTCACCATGGCCAGATTACAGCAACCAGTCCAGGATTAGGACAAGGATCAACATTTACGGTGAGGCTACCTATAACCACCATGAACGCAGACTTAGGCAAAGATGAACTATTGCCAATAGTAGCAGGAGTTTGGACTCGCAAAAAAACTGCCGCATTACAAAACTTTTGTATCCTGGTTGTGGATGATGATCCAGATGCTCGGAGGTTAATTCAAACGGTTCTCCAGGGTGCAGGGGCAGATGTATTAGTGGTGGCATCAGTTGCAGAAGCATTGGCATTTTTGGCACACACAGAGCCTGACCTACTAATTAGTGATATCAGTATGCCAGTTGAGGATGGTTTTACATTAATTGAGCAAATTCGCTCTTGCAGTTTAGAACAAGAAGAAGAAATTTCGGTGTTAGGGAAGCGCTTTTGTTCGCAAAGTGTTCCACCCGAAAGAAGGTTGGTGAATAGTAATTCTCTGCGTGCGATCGCTCTGACTGCGTTTGCTGGAGCTAAAAATGAGCAACGAATTTTAGAAGCAGGGTTTCAATTTTTTATTGCCAAGCCGATTGAGCCAATGGAACTTTTGGAAAAAGTAATTGAAGTGTTAAAAAGTTGACTATAACAATTCAAATATTGCACGTAATCACAGAAGTATTCTTTTGTCAATCTGCGTTATGTCTAGAAAACTGTGCTTTGAATCTTTGAATTATAATTTGAGCAAAATTTTGAACTATTAACCGAGCAAGAGGTAATTTCAGGCGACATAGCCAATAGCAACGGAAATTTTTGTATCAAATCATGAGCTTGTGTTGGTTTTCTGAACCTTAACCAAATTTATTAAATTTATTTTGTATATTTGAAAATTTGAACTTTTGCTTGGGTTCTAATACTGTAGAAAGTATTTTGCATAACATTTAGCGACAAATTTTCGGCGCGATTGCCAGATCCCAAACCAATTAATGGAAATGCTACGCTCTTGAAATTTTGTTCGTTAACTATTGTTTGATAATGAAGCTACCTCCCATTAAAACACGATCTATGTCCCATACCCCACCCAAACTACTGAGCTTTGAGGAGTTTATCGCCCAATATGGGGATAATACACGCTATGAGCTAATTGATGGTGAACTTAGAGATATGGAACCTACTGGTCCTCACGAAGCTGTTGCCGGGAGTATTGCTGGTAGAATCTATGTCGAAATTTTTCGTGCTAATTTCAACTGGTTAATTCCCAAAAATTGTTTAATAAAACCACTTTATGCTGAAGCGACAGCGCTGCGTCCTGATGTAGTTGTTTTAGATCAAGCAGAACTGAGTCAAGAACCCCTTTGGCAAAAAGAACCAGTTAGGCTAAAGCCTGGCGGACTTTCAGGACAACTGGATCACTGTTGTGCGTGTAACCCCGATTTAAAGCAATTCTCAGTCCAGTTTCAATGTCATCTACTGTGACTCTACGATTTGTATCTACTAAGATTGTCTGCTGACCAGCAATAGCATTGGCAATCTGAATACCAATATACTCAGTGTGATGACGCTGAAGAACGATATCAAAGTTGTACAATCGCTTTTGTCCCTTTTGGTCTAGAGTTTGAACAAGTAAGTTAGTCATAGCAGTGGTGGTAGCCCCTGGAAACTTTAGCGGTTGGATTTTTCGGAGAAAGATGGTGGTAGCACGTCCGCTGTTGATATCTGTATCCGTGGTGTAAGTCAGTCGTGAAGCGTCTGCTAGTAAAATGTAGGCGATCGCCTCGTCGGTCTGACTAAAGCTGATAGGCGTAGCACGTCCTGGAGTCACTGGAACCTGAATGCGATCGCTGGCAGCTGTATCTCTTGCAATTAAGCGATAGGCCGGAGTTTGGGCTAGTACCTGTACAACAGGGGCTGTGACACCAAACATCATGGTGGTAGTGCTAATAACAAAAGTAACAAGTTGTTTCATCGTTCAACGGTCAAAAAATTATTGACGACAATAGAGACTTCTGTACCTTCAGGTATAAATTGAATATGAGGACGTTGGAGTAATTCCTGTAGTGCCTGCTGCGAGCGTCTAGATAGGCGATCGCTAACTGGGGTGAAAAATCCTTCTAATGCCGCCGCCCAAATTTGAGGATTAGAGCTACTAGTAATAGTACTTTGATTAAAAGTGCCACTGGAAACCACAGTGCTAGATTGACTACGGGGCTGATTCACGATGCTGCCCACCCTTCCTAAACTACTGAGTAATCCCACTAATAAATCTTGTTGAGCAATTTCTTTGCCGACATCATGGAGCTGTTGAGCAATCAATGGTTGCTTGTCTTGAGAGCGAATTAATAACGTATTAGCTGGGATTATTTCCTGTTTGATAGTGCCTTGCAAGTCAGGATAAACCAGAGCGATCGCACTAGCAGATACTAAGTGATTCCTTTGACCTACGGCTGTAGTTTCAACCACAACAACAGTCCCAGCAGGAAGCGCCACAGTGCCATCAGTAGCTGTGAGAGGTTTGGTTAACTCCACAGCGAATCGATTATGGGGATTATTACCGCCCTCATCCCAAATCATCGGCATAATCAGCTTACCTGGGGCAGATGTTCCCAGTGCGACATTCTTCGTATTGCCTGCATTGATATCAACCAAATTTACAGAGTTACGATTAAGGATACCTAGCATTCCTGGAGTTAAGTGATCAACTTGACTATCAACACTGTTGAAGCCAATTAAAACTGTTTGCAGGTCAGAATCTTGGGGACTGGATGCTCCGGTGCTAGAGTTCAAGGAACTTGGATTGGTGAGTGTGGATTTTTCCTGAGTTTGGGCGATGCTGGAGTTACTGATTTGTAACTGTCCCCATCTGGCCAGTTGATTCCATTGTTCTAAAGGATCAGCATTGCTTTCAGGCTGTTCTACTGGTTGTGGAATTGTTCGTGGAGCAGAATAACTCACAGGAGAATTTACAGGAGAAGGAGACCGCCTCACTATGGGTGCAGGTTCAATTCTGGCAGTAGTTGTGCGTGGTGAAACTGGACGTACTGGTGGTACTGTGCGAGGAGGTGGTGATGGAGTTGGCGATGGGGTTGGGTTAGGTTGGTTTTCTGGGCTTGGAGTTGGGGATTTAGCCGCAACAGGTTCGACTTTGAGTTGTTGTTGTTGGTCTTGAAATGCTAATCGGCTTTTTAGTTCCGCAGATTCATCCAATATAGGTTCGCTGTTGGGAGATGGAGGAGGATTCTGCACAACTTGTGGGACAGGCGGTTTGGGTTGCAGAAAACCAAACCACAGTAGTGAGCCAGATCCCATCACAATGCCCACCAAGGCGACGACCGAGCCAAGTCGGACACTGGGTTTTTCTGCTAACGGTCGCTCTACTGCTCCTTCTTCATCAAAAAAAATGGGTCTGAAACCCCGTCCACTTCGGCAAGCTCAGTGCGCTGCTTTTAGGACGGCTTTACAATTGTTTTACTATTGCCTTGGGGTTGAGAAACTCGGTGTACTTTTGTATTGTACTCTCGGCAGGACAGTGACTGCTTCAAGTTTTCCAACCCTGTACGCATAGTAAGTTGCTCTAAAAGAGCCTCCCTTTCGGGGTAATGTTAGCCTCGCCAAAGTTTTAAGAGCTTGTTAGGCTAGAAGCACTGTCTCAGTGACCTTAAGACTGTTTAACCACTAGCGATAGAGCGGAAGACTGGCTACGCATCCTCCGGTATCGTGACTCAAAAAACATAGCACATGAAGTGCTTAGGCTGGTCAGGATGGCTTGCTAGATTTCTCTTTCAAGCTTCATGCCTTTAGGCTGAGGTTTCTGACCTTGTTGCAAGCGATATTCTGCGGAAATTAGCTGATTTGAGGTAGGGTCATAACCTGCCAACTATTACTCTTCTTATAAGAAGATAGTATACTTTAAATGCAATAAAAGTTTTTTATTTTTATGACTTCTCAAGATTTTTCTGATTTTTTAGATAAAAATCTACATATCGATTGCTCCAAAATAATCCTTCGCAACGATAAAAATAAACCAAAAATATATGAAGGTACAGGTTCTATTACTCGAAATTCCAAAGGAGAGTTAGAAATAGAACTATTTTATTTGGATGATAATCCTTGGATGTCATTGTGTGAACATATTGAAGCAATAGGCGAAAAGCAAGGAAATTTAACCGTACTAGATGATACAACAGCAAAAATAGGATCTATTACAGAAGAATCTGAATATTTTTCTCTATCTGCTTTTGATGTTCAAGGAAGAGAATGGAAAAGTATGAGAGTTCTAATAGGTGAGAGAAAGGATAATGGGAATCAAATATTTTTAATAGCGCAACTTCATGAAATATATTCTAATTACTCTATAAAAGAGAATGAAAAAGCCTCATTATATCTACAAATATATGGAAGAGTTAAGTTTCCTAGTAATATTTTTTTAGCCTCCAAAATTGCACAAAATCCTTTAATATCAACAGAAGAAAAATTAGAATATGCACATTTCCAATCTGCCGCACATTTTTTCGCTTGTAATTATGAATTTTTGATCAAACATAAAGATGAATTTACCATTATAGAAGTCAAGTCTGATTGTGATAAGCTATTAGAAATGATAGAAACTAGAATTTGTGAGGCTTTACAGTTTGTACTTGGTGAATTTATAGAATGGTCTACGCTTGAGCTTAATGAGCAAGGTAACAAAACTATACGTATTCAATCTTTATATAATCAAAACTATAAACCCAAGTTTAAACCTCCAATACGTTTTGAAAAATCAGATACTACAGAAGATATTTGGTGTCTTTATGAACATTATTTAAAATATATTTTGCAACATAGTAAAAAGTCATTACATCCTATATCAGGGTGGGTCAGGCGTATTTTTGAAGCAAGGGCATTATACTTAGAATCTGAAATGTTAACAATTACAGTTGCTGTAGAAAGTTTGCTGAAGATAGCCCCTCTTAAAGAAATATCAGACGTAAGAAGTGATAATAATAAATTTAATGATCTAGCATCACAAATAGACATTATTAAAAATGCAATTAATGACTTAGATATTGATGATAACTTAAACAAGAGGTTAGAAGGTTTTCTAGGAGAAATACAGTCTGGAAATGATCTCAGAGCCATAGATCGCTTATGGAACTTAGAAAATAAAGGTTTATTAGATAAAAAGTTGATAGCAGCTTGGAAATATATTCGGAATCGTGCTGCTCATGGATATGTTTTACATCCTCAAAAATTTGGAAAGTATATAAAGTTATGTAATCAGGTTACTATTTTGTTTAACCATTTAGTCTTTATCGCAATTGACTATACAGGGAATTACACTGATTATAGCGAAAAGGGATGGACAAAAAAAGAGTATAACAAAAGCAAATAATTAAAATTAGGGTAATTCAAATTGCAATGCAGTAATAGCTTTTTGAAAAATATTTCTTGGTAAAGGCGGTAGTTCTTTTAGGTCATTCCACCAGGCATGATCAATAACCCCATCTGTTGAGTAGCAGCATTACCGGCGGCAATAGTCTTACGACGATCTGCGGTATTAATAGCTGAAAGTTCCTTGGCTGTTTGAGCAGTTATGGTGTTAATTAATGCCCTGTCAATGCGGGCTTGCTGGGACTCTTCAAGCATCCGTTCGTTGACGCGACTGTTGAGGGCAGTTTGTTGGGATAGATTTTGTAAAATTTGTTGGGTGACATCTAAGTTTTGAGATTCCTCACCCAAGCTGACACTTGCTTGAGTATCTTGCCGAGTCGCTTGTTTAATTTCAGCCATTTGATTTTGGGCGGTTTGGCTCAAGGTAGCCTGACTCGCAACACCAGTAGCAACTGTTCTAGTAGCGAATTTACCAAGGTCTTCACGGATACCATAAGAGCTTTGACCATTGGTTTTGTTCTCTAAAGTTTCTGACAGCACAGCACCGGGATCATTGTTGACAGCACCGTTCATGATTCCTGCCAATATCTGGTTTAAGTCGGGAATTTGAACGGCACCCAAGGCAAAATTGAGCAGATTCCCCAGGGGATTAAAGATGTCATTCTGCACAAAATTTTTGACATCTCCGACAAAATCATTGATTTGATCTGCTGTATTTGAAGTAAAAATACTATTACCAGTAGTTTGGTTTTGTACAGCCGCCGCTAGTGGATCTCGACCATTGTCTTGAGTGCGAGCCATAACTGGACTGGCGACAAAGCCAAGTTCCCAGACTAAAATCAATGTTACTAATCTGATAGTGTGCAATTGAAATTTCATGATTTAATCTCCTAAATTCAGTAATTTATCGGTCTGACGCACGAGTTACGGAATTAAGAACCGCAGAGGACACTGAGAAATGAGAGTTTGAATGGTCACTGCTCTTTGCTCTGAGTTTGCCTTAAAGCCCTGACTGGCATAGCTGCACTGACCGCGTAGCGTCTCGCTACAGACAGGGAGCTTGTGGAAGTGAGACATTTTGCGTAAGTTATTTGACAATTAGGCATTCTTGAGAAGGTTGGTTATCGTTAGTTTTTTGGCGAATAGCGAAACGTGTGCTTTGCACTCAGGGCTGGGGTAAGGCGATTGCCTCCGGCACAGCGCTCTGCGCTATCGCCTTCGTTGCGGCTTTGCCAATCATGATCACCTTCTGTAGTTGGAGGTAAATCGCCTTGCTGCGTAGCTTGATGTCGCTCTTGACCAATATGGTGAAAGCCTTTGTTTTCTTTCAAAGCCGGAATGTAAGCATCAGTAAATGTTCTGAGTCCTAATAGTTTGCCTTTGGGGGTGTCTGGATACTGAGCCATGACCCGTTCTCTGGCTTCGCGTTCATCCTGGTTATTAGCAACAGTAGCAAGCATTAATTCTCCAGGGTAAAAACGGGTACGCCAAAATCTCCCACCTGTTTCAACGAGCCAACAGGAATAAAGGTCACTGGTACGAGGCAAAAACGCATCAGTGGCATTATGAGTAATCATATTGACGGGATAGCCCAAATAGCGTTGGAAAGAAGCAACACCGCTACTGGTAATCCGTCCCGTAATTCTGTAAGTCATGTTTTGCATGATTTGAGCGCCTGTTGCACATTCACAAATGGTGTCTGGGTCTTGGGACAGTAGAATCACGGCAATACCTTCTTTTCTGCCCGTGGCACAAGTTTCACCGATAACTTGTGCAAAACCTTCTTTACGTAAAAGCACTGAAAGCTCGTCACCAATGAACAAACTTTTCGGGTGGGATAGAGCGTTACGAATACAGGCAGTATGGGCATTAATCGCCATCAAGTAAGCATCCTGTTCGTTGCTTAATCCACTGAGGGCAAAGAATTTAATGGTTGGGGCTGGGGAAAATGTGCTGGGACGTGCGATCGCCTTTCCCAATCGAGATGCTAACAAAGCACTAACTTGACTGTGAATTTGGTTAAGTGCCTGCCGATCAATGTCTTCAAAAGACCGCAGATTTAAACGCTCTCTGGTGCAAAACTTGACGAAATCTGGTAACGTCGGTATCTGCTGCCATTGTGGTGAAAGCCAGCCCTTCTCAAATGCTTGGTTATAGCGAGCCACAATATCTGAGTCTCGGATAAATATATCCAACGCTTTTACCAGTAAAGCATCAACCCGTTGTGCCAAATGAGGATTTTGGACTTTACCCATTGCGATCGCTGTTAATGCTTTGCGAATAAAATCCTTCCAAGATTCCATCCGTCGTTCCCGTTCCAACTTGTCAAACCGGCGCAAGTCTGGCGGTTCCATGAGGTTGCTACTACCACTGGAAATATCATAATATGCTCCTTGCTCCCCCAAAAGCTCAATCGCCGTTTTGAAAGTACTATGACCACCAGCAGAGATATCCATCCCCACCACGGGGATATTGTTAGCTAATGCCTCTAAAGCAAACCGCCAACCCAAAACACTCTTGCCTGAGCCGGAAGTACCAGTAATCAAAGCCCGTCCAATCTGTTGGTGAAATAAATCAACATAAATCGGCTTACCACCACGGCCGGTCAGAAATTCTACACCTTGTTGGTCAATGTCCTTGGGAACAGTGAGAGGCATGATCCCGGCAACAGTATGAGTATCCAACGTCATCCGGCGTTCACTGAGATTGCCTCCATGCAGCAACCATTTACAGGTAATTGGCAGAGTTTGCAGCCAAATTTCCCAGGCAATATTGCGCTCTCGAATTACTTTGGCAGTCTCAAAACTGTTCGCCAACAAGTTGCAAGCGTGGGTTAACTCTTGGGTGCTGTGGCGATAAACCAAAAATATCGGCGCACAATGCAGCGCTTTCGTGCCTTGATAAAGCCGTCGTTGAGCTTCAAAGGATTCCTCTTGTTTGAGTTCTGCGCCAATATCCCTGCCCTGTCCTTTGGTGATAGCTAAAGTTCGGGCTGTCTTCGATTGTTTCGCCTGACGTGCCAGGTTGTCTTGGATGAAAAAGTCATTGCTGCGGCTAATTTCAATCCATGCTTCTGTATCATGGACGTAGCTAGAAGCGAGGATTTTCCAAATCCACTTGAGCTGGTCTTGGGTATTAGACCAACCGACGGGGGGATCTGTGACAACCATGACTCCACACACCTTGTCCTTCCCAGTCAAGTAAACTCGGTCATGATCTCCTCGATGTTCTGGACAAGCAGAACGTCCTTGTTGTCCTTCAATCAGCAGCGTACAAATGTGCTTATCTGTGGTTACGGTTTCCGTTAATTCCAGTCCCGTTTCCGTCTCTTTCAGTGTAATTACTTGGGGAATAGGCGGGGCTGTACCTTGATTAAATCGATTCCAGCAAACTTGCCACAAATCTGTCGCATTACAAGGCGTAACCTCTAAACCAATTTTGGTATTCAGTAGCAATTCCCACTGGATGAATCCTTGCTGAAATCCTTGCAGTAACAGCTTTTTGAAAAATATTTCTTGATAAAGGCGCTTGTTTCCTGTAATCTTTTCCACTGTCCAAGTACCAAATTGGCTGAATTTGGCAATTAATCCGCCTACAAAGTCTTTCTGTTGGTGGCTGGAATCAGCTTCACTCGTCCAAGTACAAAAAGCAATTTGGCTCCAGATTTGGCGAGAACCTGCTGATTGAAGTTGTTCTACGCGCAATTGCTCATTGCGAAACAATACTGAAACTGCTTTAATCTGGCAATTGTCTGCGAGGGAAGTGAGTTGAGTTTGGCGAGGAATGCCTGGGGCGGAGTTTGTCCCTAAGATGGGTGACTCAGGATCATCACTATAACAGCCAGTACAAAAGGTGATTTTTTCACCGATGGGTAGTTCTTTTAAACCTTCTTCTATCGAGTGGGCAAATTCACTGACTTCATTTTCATTTAGTAGATCATGTAGTCCAGCGATGCGAAACCCAAACACGAGTTGATACTGAGATTTGCCTTTATCTAACAACAGGGCAGCTACTTCACGCTCATCCTTTTTTATCTCTGCAATACAACAGATATTTACCTCATTTTGGAAGGGCATAAATTTACTGTTGCCTCCATACTGTTTCGGTACAATCAGTGGTTTAAGTCGGATTCGCACTTGCGAGTCTTCGTAGCGCCGACGCATCCAAGGTGGTCGATATTGGGGAATTGGTGAGATGTAAATGCTATTCCCGTTGCACCATTCTGTCCCTGGTGGGTTACGCCATCGATCCAAAAATTCATGGGGTTGGTTGCCTGTTAATATCCACCAACTGACAATTAGCCAAAACGAGGTGGCGAAAAACCAACCCATACCCAAGCTGAGGAAACCATTGGTGGCAACATAGCAAACTATAATGATGGCAATCCAAGGAACTAATTGTTCTGAGGGAATTGGCCCAATACTGGTTTGCTTACCTAGAATCCGGTTGACTTTGATGAATTCTTGATTGTCTTGTGCCATGTTTGTCTGATTCTTTGGCGTTTGTTCAATGACAATTACTTTTGAGGTGGGGGCGCAGTCTGATTTTGTCAGGTGTGTGCAATGTCTTTGGCGGATTGAGCGATGGGCGATGGCGCGGAGCGCCCGCTAAAAGCGATCGCATATTGTCCTATACTTGTATACTTGCGTCACAGCTTCGGTAAACACTACGCAAATACTGGCTACAGTCACGTATCGCGCCACAAATCAAAGAAACAGATTGAGATGGGATTGCTGATTGATAACTCGAACAGGTAAAATTAACGCAAAACAGGTGTTGTATTAGGTGATTGCTCCCGTGCCGTTACCGATAAAGATGAAAGTGATTACATCGATGGCGATAACAATAGCAAAAGCCAGACCAACTTGAGTCACAATTGGTCGCCAGTCATTACCTTGCTGGGCTTGGTTATAAGCAAATAGAGAAGCCGCCGCAACTAGCAACAAGAACGAACCTCGGATCAGGTTAAATGTCAAGCCCACAACGTTGGCATCTAGGGTGGCTGTAGAACCACCTCCGGCTTGTGAACTTTGTTGAGCTAGATTGATGAAGAAGTTTTCCAACCCGTTTAAGAAAATAGCATGGGCTGGAGTGGCAAAGGTGTCGAGTAATGCGGTGATAGTGATAATGGTCGCAACAATGTGCCAAAAACGGATTTTTCTCCCTAAATATTTTTCTAAAATGGGTACTGTACGCATGACATAGCCAATACCCAAAAATACTATGCTGGCGCATCCCAAAATCGTCACAAATATGGGTTTTGTAACCAACAAATAAATCCCCATCGCCAGACATAGTAAAATGAAGAGTAAGTCGGTGCGGTTGCTTTTTGTGGTATTCATAAATTTAGAATAAGAATTGCGAGATGGTTGCATTTTTAATTGAGAACTTGGAAATTTTTGGTGATTCATCATTGCAAATACCTGGAATAGTTCATTGATTAAAAAACCATTTGGGTAGCCAATTCTTGCGCCATTGAGAGATGCTACTGACCTTTTATTGAATTAATAATTTTGATTTTTTACCTCCACTAACTGTCTTTAATTTTGAATTTTGAATTTTGAATTTTGAATTGATTAGTTGATTGATTTAAACTTGCATTTCTGGTTTTTTTACTTTGGTTTTAGTTTGCTTCTGGCGTTGTTTTCCAGTGTCTTGCTGATCGACATCTGGAGTAGAGCGAGTTGATTGCTGGTTATTCAGTAAGGCTTCCATCTCGCGTTGGGGGATGCTGCACTGTAAAATCTCTGGAGGTTGTCCCGGCACTAAAACAGCATCCAGCACTTGTTCATCGTTGCGATTAGGGTTAAATCCTTGAAGTAGCTGTGTGCCATTGGGCAGTTTGAGCATTTCAAACTCGTACTTTGTTTTACCCTTTTCCGTCCAGGTGAAGCTCGATTCGCCATTGCTGTTAAATCGCTGAGGTAGTTGTTCTTGAAACTTGTCAATTAATGCTTGAGCGCTGGCTTTGTGGGCATATTCTGCTTTCGATTGTGGCAATTTACAGATGCCAGTTTTTTCATCAGCACTCAGATGATCTTGCGCGATCGCCCATTGTCCACGAGTCCGAGTCGCCGCAAACAGTGTTTCACCTTGGGTATTTTCTAAAGCTATCGCTACCTGTTTGTTTTGTGTTTCTACCCATAAAGTTTTATTACTAGAAATGGCAATACCATCTTTGGCAGATTTATCAAATAACTCACTAGCAACCTTGGCAAATCCCACCAAAGCATCGGCGCAAGCAACTTGTTGTTGATGCCCTTGGCGTTGCTCTAAATTTTTTAAAATGTCAACTTCTGCTGGTGGTTGGCTGGTAGAATTAGGTAGAACATTATTTTCTTCCACATCTGGCTCAACATCAGCCTGGCTTTGTTGTGTTGCCATCTGTTTTTCTAATCGGCCAATTGCCTTTTCTAAACGGTCAAGTCGTTTGTCAAGAAGTTTTAGGTATGCTTCAATTTGGTCAAGTTGTTCGCTGACAGTGGCATCTTTATCTAATTTAAATGGCTGAGATTGGTATTTGGGGTCGAGTTTGACACCAATATTGTCTACTTTGGAGCCGATTTTGGTAGCAGCTACAGCCAATGGATTGTTTGCGGTTGGTTCTTCAGATATAGTTTGATTATCTTCAGACTTTTGAGACTGGGATGAGTCTGGATTGGCTGCTTGCAAGCGACTGGATATATGATCTACGCGGTCATTTTGTCGTTGCAGTTCTTTGAGAATGCGCTGGAGTCTTTTTGCATCAGCTTCGGCTGCTAGCTGCTCCAAAACACCCTGTCCCACTGCAATTCCTAGAGTTCCCAGTTGTCCTGCTAGTCCGACTACATTCACCCCATTTACTTCTCGTCCATTGGTTGCTGCTGTGGCACTTAAACGCGAAGCTTCGTCTAAAGGTTCTCTGGTTTTGGCGTTTTTAGTTGCCGATTTATTGGTTTTCGCTCTCTCCTGAGTTTTAGCTTGTGCTTTTGGAGGGGATTTACTTTGGGTTTTTGTTGATGTTTTGGCTGAAGTTTTAGTTTGGCTGGTGCGAACAGAACTAATTGAAGGCTCGTCTTCTTGATCTAAATCATCAAGTTCATCAAGTTCAGTGTTGAAATCTGCATTCAACAGGTCGTCCAGTTCGTCGTCAATATCATCTATTTCTTCATTTTCCTCATCTAAATCGAGCAAGTCATCTTCTAATTCATCATCGAGATCATCAAGTTCAGTCTCAGCAAAACCGCAGATTTCCGCAATGTTAGAAGGAGTGAAATAGTTTTCATCCTTGCTGGTAATTCCTTCCAGGTTTTTGATTAGGTATTTGCCACTGGTTCTGTGTCCAGGATCACTGGTGAGGTAGAAGCGATAGCCTCTAATCTCTTGATCATCGTCACCTCCTACGCAGAGTTCTACTGTGATAGGGGCTTTCCCCGATTCTTGGCTGTAATTTTCTACACAGGTTTTAAAGTCTTCGTGAGACTGGATAGCATCATCTTGAATCGAGGATGCGATCGCTTTATCCAGTGTGTTTTCAATATGGCGGAGTTTACGGCGGTCTGTGAGGTTTTCCCAGGAGCGAGTTTGAGAACTTTGTTTGCGCTTGAGTTTGGTTAGTGTTTTGGTAGCCATTATTTACTCAAAGCTGATTGCCTTAGCAGTTAAGGTAACAAGGCTTTGTATAAGATGGCATATACCTAATGGCTATTTATCTGTTGTCCATTTGGCTATTAACGTCAGTTGCTAGTTGAGCCAAAAGTGACATCGTTACCACTATACAGAATAAATGCGTATATGTAACCTTAATGGAGGAATCACGGGGCTTTTCTACGGAACGCTTTGCGATCGCCCATCGCTACGGTCATTAAAAGAATCACTAAATATAGGCAAAAAATTTTTAGTTTTCAGGACTTACGCAAAAATTTCTAAAAATCTTGATTTATTGAACCGCCAAGTCGCCAAGAACGCCAAGAAAACGCAGAGTCTGCGTAAGTCCTAGTTTTAATAAAATTGACAAAATAGAGTGATAATTTATTACATCGACGTAATATAATAGAACGTAAACTGGGAAAGAAAATATACGAATAAGTTTAATATGACAGGACATCAAAAATTTAGCAACCTTACTAAAGATTTATCCTCAAAAAGAAAAGCTAAAATTGCTATTCAAACAGCTGAACTAAAAGAAGAAATGGCATTAGCTGAATTACGCCAAGCTTTAAAAAATATTTTAAGATTAATATTTCTATACAATATATTAAACTCTACAAACATCCTCTAAACGTATTGCTTCTAAAATTTGTACTATCAACTTAAGATACCATTTACCAACTCCACGGATAATTTGAATTTGATCATCATCAATTACGAATTTATCCTTGTTTTTAGGATGAGTTACTTCATTTCTCATATCAATTGATTGACAAAATAAGCCCCATTCTTTTCCATTGATTTCTAATAATTCAAAAATAAAGATTTTCTCCACTATTTTTATAGTATCTTTGACATTTTCTTTTGTTGGTTGTCTTTTAGATTCTAAAAACTTAATTTCTGAGTCTTGTAATAATCCTGGATTCTTGGAATTTTCTATTAAGGCTATTTGTTTAAGTACACATATAGTACCATCAATAGTAGCAAATAGCGTTCGTGTATAAGTTCTTCGAGAAAATTTACTATCATTGTCATTAATAAATTTCTCGGCACTAGCTAAATCAGTAATTAAATCAAATAAATGACTAACAAAATCTTTGAATTGTTCTCTATTCATAAAGTAAATCGGATAGTTTTTTTTATCAATATAGCAATCTAAAATCTTAGTAATTATCTAAGTTGAACAATTTTTGCTGTTCGTAGTCACTTTCTTGTTTTGATTCAAATTTCAGAGCAAGTATGGATTTTACATTTTCTTTTATTATATTGAAATCTGTTTTAGCTTCATAACCAGACCAATAATCATAATCTTTGGCACTTTGCCCAACAGCCACTTTTGCAAAAATATATAATTGGTCGTATTCTATTTCCTCAATAATGTTGACTACTCCCCACTTACAAACTGCTCTATCTTCAATATCTTCTAAGTCTCCGATTTCAGAATCAACAATTACATCTTTGATATCGATAGATTCATTAGTTATATAAACAAGGATAGCTACTATATTGTTACTTTCATTAATTATTTCTAGTCCGGTTATTTTTTTACTCATGACTATTATTTTGTCCTTATTCAAAAATTTCCGCAAAACATTGAAAATAGCAGTCAAATTATCCATTGTTGGATTACCTTTTGCAGATAACATCCTATGTAAACTCTTACTAGGTTTAGAAGTTTCAATTGCTAACTGTTCAAAACCTACTGTTGCATTGACGATATCTCTCAAAATCAGTCTTGCTGTTTCTGGTTCACCATTCAGGAAAAGAGAAATAGCTTCATCAAGTAGAGCGATCGCAAACTCAGAATCTCTTTGCACTCGTGCATTAACGGTTTCTTTAAAGTCTCTAGTTAGTGCCATAATAACTACCTCTTATCTCTATTATCTAATTCCAAGCGAGACTTAGCAACTGTTACCTTCGCAGATGCTTGAGCATCTAAGCTATCAAACCATTCTTGGTAAGGACTTGAACCATCTTCTTTAAGATATTCTTGAACTTTTATCACAGACATACTGATATAGTAACTTATATGTTACTATATGTCAAGCGGTGTGATTCTAAATAAACTTGATGAAGCTAATCTTCAGATTTTCAGTTAGGAATTAACCATGATTGATACCATTAACTCAATTCTATATTTTGACTGCGACTGTGGTTTCTATTATTTAATATCTCCTGTTTCCTATTTAGCGATACCTGGGTTGAGTACAACGATTGCTTAGAGGATGTATTAGCTGATAATTGCTTCCTCTCCAAAATCATCTCCTCTAATTCACTTGCGGCTGCTTCTGAAAGCGGAAATATCTCCTCATCCGTGTGCAGATTCCCTCGACAAATCGTCCGCTTATCCTGATTCCGCACAATAAAATCACCACTAGACTGCACATAAGCTGTCCACCGTTCGCCAATTTTAAACTGCTCAATTTCATTAGTTGTAGATTGATTAGCCTGTCGCTGTGCGTAGGTAATAGCAATAGCGCCTACTAAATTTTCAAACATTTCCTTCCGCCAAACATCCTGGTTGAGACTTCCAAATTGTCCAGCCGTATCCACCTCAGCTTCCGATTCTGGTAATACTACCTCTGGCAAATGTATCGATTCCGGATTAACCTTGAGGATAATACTAGAACCATCTGGTTTGAGAGTAGCAGCAAATGTTGCACCAATCGGCAGCTTCGGACTATCCGGTGCAAAAGTGCCTAAATTTTTACCATCAATCTGTAATATTGGTGTCCCGTTGTAACGATAAAATTCTGGGTGTGACTCAGGTAACTCAAAAATTCCTACTTCCAAAGTTACGCTATGCTTTTTCCACTGCTTACTAGCAAAGTCTTCATGGGCAAAATCATTGTATTTGATCCCCAATACCTTAATCTCATCAAACTGAAAATTCTCAAGTTGCTCACAGACTTCTTCAGTAAACAAGTTATATGCCAAAGCACCCACACCGGAATCATGACGTGATTCTGCCCAATTGTGATCGGCTGGTGGGATAATTCTTAAATCTTTGGGGATATCCAATTCATCAAAATCATTAACATTGTCACCAAATTTAGCTGCTAATTTCTCAACTAATTTAGGCGATAAATCCTGGAAAGCAAATTCAATCACAGGTAATTGAGGATGAATAGTAGCATCAAATTTAATTGCTTTTTGCTCTAAAGATTGCTTCCATTTAATAGCACCTGCCCCAAAAGGAACACTCAAAACATAAGTATCTTGCGGTAATGCAGCACTGGGAAGTTGATAATCTTGCTCAAACGCAAAAGTAATTTCCATGTCTGCGGCTAATTGCAAACAGTCTTTGCGATGTCTATCTATTTCTGGACGAGTGTGTTGTGTGTGCCATAGTGCCGCCGCACCTGCAAACCTTTCCTCTGGTGTGATAAACAATTCATCAATTTCCGCCCGATAGCTTTCGTAGAGTTTCCCTAGTTCCTCATTAAAAGCATCTCTGTCATCTCCCACCCGTTCCTTAATTTCATCTCTAGCTTCCTGAAATCTGGTTTTCAATTCTTCTGCCCATTCCAAGGCATCTACAGATAATGTCTCCTTGGGAAATAAATAGCGAAATTCATGTCTGTCTCGGCTGCGAATGCGTGTTGGTTCCCACAAGGGATTGACTACTTCTCTGGCAATGACATTAATTGAGCCGGGAGCATCCGCAGGCATAGCAAAGGAGCGATAAAGCCGTTCATCTTTTTTAAAGTCAAAAAAGTAACTGGGATGAGATTCTGACCATTGTTTCGCATTGGCTAATAAATTCGCACCATCAATTTCTGTGATGTCCTCCAGTCTTTCGGCACTTTTGGGCGAGTCTACTTCTACTTGCAGTGCCTGAAATAATCGATTGAGCAACTTTCCCTGACGGCGGGCAAATCGCTGAGGATTTTCCCCCTCATGAGGCATTGAGGACTGCACACGTCCAATGTTGGTCGCCACCAAGCCCACTTTATTTTGGTTGACCACAGCAGCAATTTGAGACAAGCTACGGTATTTTAAGTTGCCTTCCTCATCTGTGATTTCCGTATATGGCAGCTTGGGACGTTGTTTAACTGGCTCAAATCGTCCTGGTTCACCTGCGCGCAGAGTTTCACTGGCAATGTTAGGCAGTTTACTGGCAGGACTGACCATTAATTGATCTCCGTCAAAATCGGCTTGGTGGTATTCTTCGGCATCTTTGGGGTGAATCCAAACTACGTTGCGAGTTTTTTTTAATTTTGGCTCGTGGATATTTTGGTAGAGGCGAATGTTGTCTGAGTTGACGATGGGGTAACGGGTGAGAATTACATCTCCTTCTGGTAGATGGGGTACACAAATTGTCCCACGAGTCAGGCGATCGCACGGCATAGCCATACCGGAATTATGGCTGTATCCACTCTTAATTGCTAGGTCACGCCATCGGTTAGCGATGTAATCTGTCGCAAATTTCCGAAATTTGGGGGTTTCAATCAATTGCCCATATTTATCGTTGCGGAGTAGAGAAATCCAGCGCGATTCCTGTGCTTGGTTGTTAGTGTTACCTTCAATTTGGTCAACAGCTTCTTCTGACTGCTCTGGTTGCGCTCGCTGTTGTTTGTCATATTCTTGAATAATGTATTTCGCCAATTCCAAGGGATGACTCTGCAATTGGGCTAGTTCTCTAGCCTTGTTCTCAGTGGGTAGACTTAAATCTTGCTTAACTGCGGCTTCTGAGTACCAAATGGTAAATTGCCAACTATTATCGTAGCTGGTAGCTTTGGCATTACCTCGATTACCAATCACCGCTTGAGGCAATTCATAGTCACCACAAGGAATTAAATTTTTCAGATGAGATTTTTTAATGCCTTTAATTGAGGAACGATCCATAATTATGTCGTAGCCCTCAGCATCAGTCAACTGGGCATCAGGTAAGAAAGTGCCTTTAGACAAAAAGCTGGTTTTTGGACATTGCGAGTCATCAGCGTTAGCCCAACATTTCATCCAGGCAAACCGAAATTGTAGCGGACAATTGCGTTCTCCTCCTAGTTGTTTGGCGAGTCGAGGCGAAATTTTACCATGACAGTCTCCGGTTTTGTAGTCAGCGTATTGTGGATCTTTAAAGTCCACGATTTTTACGCGTAACCCTGTAAATGTTTCTGCGGCTTTGTAGCAATTACTGACTAATAAAGAACCATAGCGACAAGCAGTATCCGGTTCTGTAGCGAATAAGCGTCTAATTTTCTTTCGCAGTGAATCATCAGCAAAGTAATAATTATTGCCAGAATTGAAAGCTAATTTACGTGGGATACCATCTGCAAATGTTCTGTTTTTTAACTGATTCGCATCTGGAGTTTTGCTATCAATTTTCACCAGTAGTAGAGATTGTAAATCTTCGGCAGGAAACATCTGTTCTAGCAAGGAATTTTTGACAATCTCTGGTTCAGATAAATATTTGCCCTTGCCGTTATTATAAGACCCATCAAAGATAGGTATGCTCAGACCAGAACCTTCTAAGACTCTAGTAGTCAGATCCATTGCCAAATTTGTGAGCGCTTGCCTAGAAAGCGTGAGATTATTTGTTTAGTCAACAGGATTTTTCGCAGCCGCAGACATCGTGAATTGCTGAACTCTTTTTTAACTTGCTATAAAATCAGCTTATACGCAATTATCCAAGTGGATATTTTTACAAATTGGTTAAAAATGGTTTTCTATTCCCAATGTAGCTAGAGGACTCCCGTCACATCCGCAAGGATTGATGGTGAGATGAATGGCCACCAGTGTAAAACTGAGAGCAGCGAATCATTGTTTTGAGTCACATTGCGACCGATGCGACCGAAAACGAGAGTGATCACAGTAAATACCTAGAGTGCCTATCTCTGAGGCATTAGAGAATTATTCTCATGAAAAATTGGCAGCACAAGCTTTGTTTTCTACCAACCAAGAATAAAAACCAGAAATAATTTTTCAAGTGGTTTGTGCGTCGTTGATAATCAAATAAGAGGAGTATAGACTGATCAACTCATCAGCAACAAGCTGTTTGTCTAGGTAAGTAAACTGTAAAAATACTGCCTTGTCCCGTAATAGATGAAACCAAGATAATTCCCTGATGGGCTGATATGATTTGACGTGACAAATATAATCCTAAACCGTTTCCTCGACGCTGATGCTTGCCTTGTCGAAAGCGCTCAAATAAGTGTAATTGTTCTGCGTGACTCATGCCAATGCCCGTGTCTTCTACTTCAATTGTTACCCCTTTACAAGTGGAATTGAGACGAATTTTTACCGAACCAGTATCAGTGAAGCGAATAGCGTTACCAATTAAGTTAGTCAGCAGTCGGCGGAGTTCCAAGCGATCGCCGCTTATTTTCACCGCAGATGCTTCAATACCCTCTGCCAATACAGCTTGCAGAGTTAACTGTTTGATTTCAGCCAAAGTCATGAGTTCTTGTACCACCTGCTGACACAACTCCCACAAATCAACCACAAAGAAATCTAAAGTTTTGCATCCAGCTTCATACTGATAAACTTCTAACAAAGTATCGACCATTGACAACAAAGTTTGGTTACTCTGAGCCATGTGTTCTAAAGATTCCTTCATTGCTGATAAAGTATCACCAAAAACACCTCTTTGTAACAAGTTCAGGTATTGGTCAGCTGCTATCAACGGAGTTCGTAAGTCGTGAGTCAAGTGGGTGACAAAATCCTCACGTCGTTGACAAAGGAGTAGCTGTTCGTCCATGCTGTGTTTTAGTCTCAGCAAGGCTCTGACTCTGGCTAGTAATTCATCCTTACCTACTGGTTTGCGAATAAATTCATCAGCACCTGCATCTAAACCTTTGACAACATTTGATTTTTCCGATCCTGTTACCAGTAAAATTGGAATAAAGGGTATATTTGAGTTTCGCTTAATTTCTTGTGTGACTTCATAGCCATCCATATCCGGCATCAACACATCTAATATTACTAAGTCGGGAGGAGATTTGGTAATTTGCATTAATGCTTCCGCGCCACTCTCGGCAACGATGACGTTATATCCCTTCAACTTCAAGGTGATTTGCAGTAAGCGGAGACTGTCGGCTGAGTCATCCACTAGCAAAATACTGGGTTTTCTAGCTTCTAAAGTTGTATCGCAAGAGAATGTATTCATTAAACGCCTCTGTGAAACAATACCCTTGTCAGACGAGGAGAAAGCAGTAATTTAGCTAAATTTCGGGGCAAAAGTGGGATTTTCATTGCCATGCTGACCACAAAATCGTGTTGCTTCCCTTTGTTTTGTAGTTAATTCGCTTATGACTTTCAGCTAAAATTGTCAGTTAGGCAAAAGTTACATCCTCCTATGGGCGTGGTTGCAGACATAGGTTAGTATAAGTTGTGTAGAGTTTAGTTTAACCCCAGTAGTTTTATATTGTTTTAATACTTTAGGAAGATTTTTTACAGCAGTTTTTAGGTTAAGAACATTGAGATGTGGCTTTGGATCTCAATAGCCACATTTTGGCTGAATAGCTCAAAATTTTCGTCCAATGGAGTAATCCGTTGTTTTTAACCATATTCGACAATGAAAAAAGTATAGTTACCAAGCTGTGAATTATGGGAAATATCCGAGTCGTAATTATTGAAGACCACAACTTAACGCGGATTGGGATGCGTAGTTCTCTCAACGAGCAAGAAGGTATTCAAGTTGTAGGTGATGAAGGCACAGCTAAAAATGGGTTGAAACTGCTGCAAAGTACGAAACCAGATATAGCGATTGTTGATATTGGCTTACCGGATCAAGACGGAATATCGCTGGTGCAGCAGTTTCGTAAATCTCTAGAGTCAGGAGTAGCAGATCAGACTAAAGTAATTATGCTGACTTCCTTTGCCAAAGAAGAAATCGTGCTGGCAGCGTTTGCAGCTGGTGCAGATTCCTATTGTGTGAAAACGATTAAATTTGAGTTATTGCTAGAAGCGTTATATGTGACTTATGAAGGTCAGTCGTGGATTGATCCGGCGATCGCTCGAATTATTCTCAAGCATACTCGTCAATCGGCTATGGTTCAACCAAATGCTGCTCAAACAGTGACTATCTCTGCTATCGACCCAGAGCAAGCAACTATTCTGGAAGCAGACCCACTCACAAATCGGGAACTGCAAGTATTGGAGTTAATTGTCCAAGGCTATACGAATCAAGAGATTGCCAATAAACTTTATATCAGCTTGGGGACTGTGAAAGTATATGTGCGGGGTGTGTTGAACAAACTTTGTGCAAGCGATCGCACTCAGGCAGCTGTCTTGGCATTACGAGCTGGGTTGCTAAATTGAAGTCGTTCATTGATTTCAAATGGTTGTGTTATTTACGCCGTGCTGGACTTGAAGAATCGCTTCAATAATAGAAGCTTGCGTTGTGTACAGCGATTTTCCGCTACCACTCTCTAAATCAAAATAAGTCGCAAATCGCCGTAATTTTCCCGTTATCAACTGTAACAAATAATCAAACGCCTCAGATGCAACTCGCTGGTTAATACTCAAAGACTGGCTGTTGATTAAAGCTAGTTGTTCACAGGACAAGTTGTTGTCTGCCAACTCTTCTGGTTGTGCAATTAATAGCTCAGGTTGCTGTATAGTTGGGGCTGGTAAACGCAAGCAGCCTAATGTTGCAAAATGGTAGTCATTGGGATTGGTTGATAGGTGCGAACCTAACAATACTTGACCACTACGCTGGGAGTTACCGCAATCCAAATGCCAAATGTCAGGAGTAGGACGATGATTGTTGTACTGAAGGACTTGGGTAATGGATTGTCTAGCTTTGGCATTATCTACGCAAGCAGTAATTATAGTTAAAGTATTGTAACTGGGGACAATCCATTGGGGAGCGAATTGTTGAGCGATCGCTGTGATTTCCATCTTCCAAGCCAGTGAATAGCGCAGCGCTAAGGTTTTGGCTTTATTCAGTCCAATTTCGGCATCACAGAAGCACTGGCGGAGAACATTCGCCGATTCAACATGATCATGGTCAACAAAGTAGAGTTTTACCTGTTTACCTTGATTACAAAGAACTCTGCCTAATCTCACGAGAGAAGGAGCTAGCCAAGAACCAGTACCGCCGCATCCTACTAGCCACAGTTCTATTTTTGAGTAATTAACAGTGATTACAGGCGAAGCATTTGCCAAATCAAGATTTAGCTCCATAATATGAGTTGGTGAGATTGGCTAGGGTAATCATAGACATATCCGCAAACGAGTATCAAAACCTTGTAAAGCAAGGGTGAAAACCTAATTTTTGGATAAATGAAGAAACAGGCATTTCCTAGATTCACATTCACCTCCAGAGCTTATTCATAAAATTTGTAGGTAATATATCCGTACTGTAGAACTGATAGTTAGATAAAACTGAGACATCATACATAAAGAAGTCTGAGTCAATGTCAAAAACTGCTCTAGCAGGTACATCCCAGCAATGGCGAAACAGTCCCACCCGTAATTTAATCTCTGGTTGCAGGGTATTGACTTTACCCAGTACCCCATAGATGCGAAAACCAGATTCGTCAGCATTATCGGTGGTAGAGAAAAACGCAGGTAAGGAACCGTGGGAATGGATCTCCACAATTGCGTTCTGGTATGAAGAATCACTACCGTAACGAGTGGGCTGGCAACTGCTTGAAGTTTGAATTTGCTCTGGGATTTGCAAATGCCAGCCCAGATGAGTATGGTGAAAATGAAAAAGAATTTCTTGAACTTGATTACCAGCTTGATAACTCAATCGCCACATTTCCAGCAGCAACGGTTTGGGAATTAAAGAAGTGATTTTGAGATACGGTGTGAGGTGAGGTAGCCCTTTGATAGTTTGTTCACTCAAGCAAATGGGCATTAATACCTCTATCCCAGGACGAATGGCTCTAGCAAAGATACCATTTCCAGCATAAAGGTACTCTAGTCCACTGCTGGTGTGTGTTGGCAGAGATGAAGTTGTGACAATTTTGTAACCAATAATACTTTCAATCAATGGGTTCATTGAGGATTTCCTGCACAAGCATAGCAACGCTTTTCTGATTGCCGATAGGCATAAGGTCAGAGACAGGATAGGTTGAACGTCTGTATCTTTTGTGCAGTTTTAAAAGCTGCTGGCGAACATCTTTACGGTATTTGTGTGATTTATTTATTGTGAAATGGTTAGTGAAAACACTGGAAATAAACAACTTCCAAGCTTGGTTAATAGATACACTATTGGCAGCAGGTGGTTCATTTACTCCCCAGCACACTTGTCCAGAACTGTAGATATTGGGTAACGGCACATGAAAAGCTGGTGCTTGAGGGGTAAATTCTTTGTCTTTAATTGCCCAAACCCAATACTTGAATTTTTTGCCTGCAAACACCATTGCAGGTAGAGTAACTGTTAAATCACCGAGTTGGTCGCAGTTAATTGTATAAATGGCAGGTGGGATAAATTTTACCAAATATGTGTCTGTACTGCCCGTACCCCAGCGCACAATTCCTGGTTCCATCCAGCCTGTATCAATTGGTTCATGGCTGAATGCAGTTCTCAAAGCTGCTGGCGAGATAAATTTGTACACATGAGCATCGGGATTTTCTTGATCTCGGTGGTGTAAAATGTAAATGCCATCCAAAAATAGCAGTTCTGCGGAAATGGCGGGAGATTTTCGGGGAGGATCTGTTAAAATCGCTCGTAAAATCTCGCCAGAGATAACTGCGGTACAATTAGTCTCAATTAATGTGGTTTCAATGCTTGTTTCCATAGTTGCAGAAGGATTTGAGCGTGAGGTTTTAAGTCTGTTTCTAGCCAATAAATTAGGTTGTCTGCATGGTCAAGCATCCGGCTAGCTTGTTGCCATTTTCTGGTGAGAAAATCAATAGATGCTTTTGACCAAGGTAGAGTGGTGTGGTCAGGTTGGTAGTAAAAATCGTCTGCGTATTCGTCTAACCAAATGTTTTTGGTTTGATGATCTAGCAACTTTAAAGCTAAAGGCAGAAACTTTAACGGACTATCTAAGTTATTACACTGGCGTTGCAGTTGTTTGTGGTCAATTTTGTCCGGGTGGTCGATGTCGCTGTACTTAATTCCGTACATGGCAAATTCATCATCAAACCAATCACTACCTTCTGGATGTAGCTCATCTAACCAACGACGACCGTTATGGCTCAATGGTAAAAGTAATTGCCAAGAATGTTTGAGATGTTCTATTTCGTCATCCATTGTCCAATTAATACCCATTGGGGTAACGGGTATGCTGTGCAATCTTTCTTCGTAGGCTGTTTCTACAGTCCAGTGTGATATTGGAAATAGGTGAGTGTAAATCAGGACAATAAATTCTAGTTCTCTGGGACTGTGGCGATGGATCTGATTTGCAATTGGATAGATAGTGGCTTGACTGCTTGACCATTCAATGGGGAAGTATTGCTGGTAGAGTGCTAGTAAGGAATAAATGTTGAGTTGGGTTTCCAGATAATTGAGTGCTGCGCTGGTATCTAAGGTTAATTGGCACTCTTGCAGGCTGTAAATGGCCTCTACCATGCTGGTGGGTACGAAATGAGACATACATACTCAATCTGTTGTGTGTACTTAAAAACCTTCAGGGATGAGGCTAGAGGTGGGAGAGGAAGATTTTAAGGATTTGAGAGTTTGGTTAAGTAATTCAGAAAATGCTGTTCCAGATGCGATCGCTTGCTCAATTTCGGCTGATAGCTGTTCTGCATTTTGCCAATCGATACCAGTGCAAATCTGTCGTTGACGCAGTTGATAACACATTGCCAATGCGGGATTGATTTCTTCTGGGGCTGTTATCAGATACTCTAAGGGAGAAGAACCTTTTTTACCGGGTTTCTTGATGATCTGAATGGGTTGTCCAGCTTTGCGTTCTATTTCTGCATTGGCTAGTTCAGCACAAAGGGGTGTAAAGGCATCACGCAGCAATTGGTCATTTTGCGCGATCGCTTGAGGAATCCAATGCTGTTGACCTTCGTAAATGACAAGTAGTTTGTGGTTTGTTGAATTATTCATGACATTTAAAACAAAGTAATTTGCGTAGAATTGTTGGTTGATTTGGTGGAATCTGAGTCAGCAGTTTGAGTACCTGTTGAAGTCTGAGAAATAGATAATTTATTGGTTCTTGCTGCTTGAGTTTGGGAAGTATGCTGTTTACCTTTAGCTTGAGTCTGCGCTATGTTGCGGCGAATTTGGCGATTAGGGAAATCGGCTTTGAGTTCATCAAGTAGTTGCTCAAGCACAGGAAGTAAATCAGCAAGTTGTTCTTGGTTGAACATGGCAACTACAGGGAAATCACCATGACTGCTAGCAGCAATCATTACAGGTCTATTCGTTGCTTTTTCTGTAGGTAGTAGAGTGATGACAATTTGAACTTTGCATTGCTCGAAAATGTATGGTTCTGGTAGATTTGTGTGGTTGGTAGCAAATGTTTCTGTACCTTCGTGATCTAAGTCATGAAAGTCTGTTTCATCTTCGGTAATGGTGTAATCATCTGTCAATGATGGCAAAAGTTGTAAAAAGTCAGGTTTGCCTGCAAGCCAACGTTCTCGGTCAAACAGCAACCCTAAACCTTGGAATTTTGCTTCTGTAGTTGTTTTTCCTGGCAATTGTATGTAGTATTCTAAGGTTTCAGATGTAACAGTTAGCTTGGCTGCCACAATCGCCTGTTCTGGTGTGAGCCATTTTACAGTCATAGCTTTTTTGGCTTTGTTAATTGGTGTGCAAGCGATTGTGGCGGTAGCCAGAAGCAAAATTTGAATTTTGAATTGTGTTGACTCAGGTATTTGCTTGGCTAAAAATGAGTAGTTGATTGCTAAGTTAACAGAGAATCTTTGAAATCTTGAATTGCACTTGCTGTTAAAGCATAAATCACCCGACGCTTACGTTCAACATGAGTACCGTCTACAGGAATACCTTTCTTCCAAGCAGCAATAATCGCTTTCTTGTCTGCTGAGTAAACAGTTTTCTTTCTCCGGTATTTTGAAGGTAATTGTTCAGCATCTACCAGAACATCACAACTGGGTGGGTTTTGTTTAATTGTTATCCGCAATGAATTACCAATCATTTGCTCAGATAGAATCCCTGTAGCATTATGTTCTAAAATGGTTTCATCTAATTTCTGTCGCCAGCGTTCTAGTCTTAAGAGTGCTGATTGATGTACATTTTTGAGATGTTCTAGTCGTTGTTTAACAGATGTTATCTCTGCATCTAGTTGTAACGCCAATTCAGCTTGGATGTCTACAGCTTCTTCTTGAACTTCCTGTGTTTCCCAAATCGCGGTAATGATAGCAGCTTCTTCTTCAGGAGTCTGGCAATTGGTTAGTTGTTCCCAAAGTTCAGCAGCAGTTTGGGATAGTCCTGCTAAAGATTGTTGAGCCAGTGCTAAATTCATGCTACCACCTTCCACAAGTTTGATAGTATTCATGTTCGCATCCAATTTGCTCTAATATATCTATAGTGCTGGCATCTGAATTATTATCGAAATATAAATCTGAAATGCCCTTTTGTGTGGTGTGAAGATTTTGCTGATATATTGCTATCAATTTAGGTTGAAGTGTTGTGACACTTGCTGTTAATTTTTGCATAGTTTTGGTTACGTAACGCTATCAATTTCAGCGCGATAGCGCATCTCTCTGTTTTGGTAGAGCGATGGGATTAAAATTTGATGCATGGATTGGGATAATTCATTATTCTTGATTACACTAATTTTACTTCCATTTATGCTAGGTTCAATTATAGAATTTTCATCAATACTGTGGCTATGTCTACTGGCTATTATCCGGTGATTCTGTATCCTCCACTAGCAAGGCAATTTGCTCAGGGTTATGAAAGACAAGAACATTTAAAAGCTTCGTTTCAAGGATGTGTTACATTACCAGATGGAAATGGTACAGCCAAGCAAGGTGTGAGCGAAAAGAATTTTTTTCGGCATCTACTCTCGGCATTTCCCGGAAATTTAATTTGCCAAGCGGTGGAGTTTGAAATTCCTGGTTATCCTCTCCGCTACTCGGCTGATTTTATTCTTTATCATCACTCGTCCGGGTTGGCTCTCGATATTGAGATTGACGAACCTTATGCTGGAGATACGGGTAAACCTCATCACTGTACTGATGTTGATGATGATAAAATCCGTAACCGTTTTTTCTTAACCCGCAATTGGGGTGTAGTCAGGTTTGCAGAAATTCAGGTGGTGTCTCATCCTTGGGGTTGCTGTAAGGTAATTGCCCAAATAATTGCTAGATTGACAGGAGATAATAGTGTGTTTATGTTGCTACAGAATTTGGCTGATGTTCCTTTACAAAAATGCTGGACAAGGCGTGAGGCTAGGCTGATGGCAAAGAATAATTATCGTCAGTCTTATCTGCAAAGTAGATACCAATAAAGCCTATAAATTTAACAACTCAATTTCCAACTATTAACTTATATTACTTAATTGATAGCTTTGTGATTCGGTTAATTTTAGCTAATCAATTTTTCTGGGAATGACAACAATATTTACCAAAAAATCACAGACTTACATAAACTTTAGGAAAGCAAGCTGACTGCTGATAGCTATTAGCTCTCCCAAAATTAATGTCTTGATAATTCATCATCTCACTTTCTTTTTAATCTTTAGTCTATATAATTTTCGGGTAAATTAGGGGGTAGTAATTGTGCTGTTAAGAAGTTTGATGGGTTCTGGTTCAAGATAGAGTGCGATCGCTTCACGAATATTTTCTAAGGCTTCTTCTTCGGTTTCTCCAGCCGAAACGCAACCTGGTAATTCTGGACACCAAACAGACCAGTCTCCCGTTTCAGCATCGGCCTCCAGCACAACACGCCATTTCATTATGCTCTTTCCTTTGTAGTGGTAATTTAATTTTAGGGTAATTTATGGGATGGTAGATTGATAGTTGGTCTTAGGATAGCGATCGCTGCGGTACAGCAGCATTTATAATTACTCAGTGATATTTTCTAATCACGCCAGTTGCTAGTTAGAAGCGAGTTATCAGCCAATTCTCAAAACTAAGCTGTTACACTCTTGGTGATATAGATCACTTCATTCTACGGGATATTAATTAATAATAAGCTTAAACAAAATGGTATGTAATGTTAGCCGTAAAAATTTTTACACCCCACTATAATTGCAAAACATTTGGTAACAATTAAGTTAAATTCGGCACTGTGATGGAACGACGTAAATTTACTAAATTTCATGGTATATCAAACTGGTTATCTAACTCAGTTACTGAATCTGAAGATAAGCAATATATACATCGTCTACTCAAAGAAGATAAAAATCAACGAAATGTAATTCTCGATGAATTAATATTAATCGTTCAAAAAGCTCATGAAGATGCTCGGTTTCGGCTTCGGAAATTAGCAGGAAATTCTCTTGCTCCAGTTAATAATTTTCCAGAAACCGATCCATGCAATGGCTATCCTGAACGTCTAAATATTATAACTCTTCAGGGTTATTTTGGAGAGATATTTGCAGGAATAATTGCTGAAAACTTTTCTCATTTTGATCAAGATGATTGGGAAGTTCCTGCTTTCCTTTTTCGATTCCATTTAGTTGAGTTTCAGCATTTAGAATATCTAAATCAAACTGAAGAGATTGCAAAAAGAAGACATGGACGTACTGGGGATGACTGTCTTGCATTTCGGCGTAATAGTGAAGGAGTAATTATTGCTTCTCTAGTTGGTGAAGCAAAATGCACAACCAATCATTATCAAAAGATGATATCTGAGGCGCATGAAAAAGCCAATACGGACAATATCAAACCAATTGATATTCCACAAATTATTGAAATATTGCAAGATGATGATAATTTATTTTCATCTGAATGGATTAATTCTTTAAGGATTTTGTGGCTAGGGAAGGTTGATAAAAATTATGATCGTTACGATTTAGTTAGTTATATTTGTGGACAACATCCTATCCAAAATCCAACATGGATGTCTCCCAACAAGCCACACGAAAAATATACAGCAAAAAGAAGACTCGAAGCAGTTGAGATCCATCTTCATAACGTTGAAAATCTTATTAATACTGTTTATATTCAGTCAGCCAGTGCAACTCCTTCAGTAAATATTTCTACCCATACAGTTCAACAACCAGATGATTTAGATGCTGCAATAGTAAATTCTGATGTCATAATAGAGGGAGAAGTTCTGCAAGATGACATGACTCAACCAAGTAACGAAGTCATTAGTTTAGCTACAGAACTACAAAATAGTCTAGCAGGTGGCAGGCTAACACCAAGTATTGCAAAACTTTATAGTCAACATACTAGACTTCGCGCAGGAGGAGAGGGATTAAAAGGATGGCGGGAAGATGAAGCAAGTGAACGATTAAATGATGCTATGCGCCTAATTGATGCTGCATTTATCTTACGAGAAGATGGAAATACCAACTGGCGTAATGCAATGTTACGGGCTGGTGAGTTGCTTGAATGGCTATCTCATCCCCAACTAAACCCGGATCTTTTACCAATTCGTTTACTTGCAGCAGCAGTGTATGAACTTGCTGGTTATCCTGCTAGAGCGGCAGGTTTACTTAATGAAGATACAACTGAGGGAATAGAGTCGGAAATTCTAGGTTCTTTACTAAAAGGAGATTTTCCTAGTTTATTACAACAACTAACAGAATATTGGGCAACTGCAACATCATCAAATTTACAAATTGAACCCAGTCTTCTTTGGGATGAAACTGATACAGTTGCTGATAGATTTAACAAGTTGATTGTTAAAGAAACTGCTAGTTCTTTAGGAATTTTATGTGCAAAAATGCGCTGGGGAAACGAACCTAGATTAGAAAAAGCTATTGAAAAGCTTTCTGATATTGCTAAGGTACTTCTTCACGGACATGACAATTATTCTTGGCTTTTAGGTAAATTGTGTGCTGAAGTTGCTTCTGTATATGTACAAACTTCTTTACGACATCATTTAGAAGCACTTTCTCAGATGATTACCCAAAATGGTCTAAATTCTTTAGAACGTTATTTACGCCAAAAATATCAAAACCGTAAAGCTTTAGCATGGCCTTCTCAAATTTCTGGAATTGAAAGACTCGCAAGAGCAGAGTCATTTGCACTTTGTACTCCTACAGGTTCAGGAAAAACAACGATAGCTGAAATTGCTATTCTGCAAAGTCTATTTTTTGAAACTACAAATTCTAACAATCTAAGTAGCTATGCTCCTTTAGTTATTTACTTAGTTCCAAGCAGGGCGCTTGCTACAGAAGTTGAATCCAGTTTGTCTCGTGTTTTAAAGCAGACTACTCATAAAGATGTCATAGTTACAGGTTTATATGGAGGGACTGACTGGGGTCCAACAGATGTATGGTTGACATCAGACAAGCCAACAGTTTTAATTTGCACTTATGAAAAAGCAGAAGCTTTGATGAAATTTTTGGGACCTCTATTCATTCGTAGAATTTCTCTGATTGTTATAGATGAAGCCCATGCAGTTCAATTTGATGGTAATAAAAATTCTTTACAAAAAGCAGAAAATAGATCCTTACGCTTAGAGTCATTAAGTGCCAGATTATTTACTTATGTTGAACAAAATAATAGTCGAATTATTGCACTATCAGCCGTTGCTTCAGAAACAGAAAGTGCATTAGCAAATTGGATAGAAAACCAAACTAATGCAACTCCAGCGAAAACATATTACAGAAGTACACGCCAATTAATAGGCCGTCTTGAATGTCTACCAGGAAGAGGATTTAGAATATACTATGACTTACTTGATGGCAAAAGATTAGCATTTGAGGAAGGTGGACAAGCTGATACAGCTTTTATTATAGATCCATTTCCAAAACATCCCTCTGCACCGCAATTGGAAATAGGTGGACCAGAAAAGCGTTTACGCCCTTATTTGTTTTGGGCTGCTATGCACTTAGCTGCACCAGATGAAAAAGGACAAAGACGTGCTGTTCTTATTTCAGTCACACAGCAACCGGGTGGTTATGCAGAAGATTTTCTGAAATTATTGCAAACATGGTCACAAATAGAATTAGAAATACCTTCATTTTTTCAAGAACCCGTAGAGCCAGAAAAAGTTGAGATTTTGCAAAAGTGTTTACGTTCCTGTGAGGATTATTTTGGTATTCAATCCCGCGAGTATAAGCTGTTAGAGAAAGGAATTATAGTACATCATGGAAAAATGCCAGGTTTAATGGCTCGATTACTTATTGATGTCATCAATGAAAAAATTGTACATTTAGTTTTGGCAACATCAACTCTTTCCGAAGGGGTTAATCTTCCTTTTGAAACAGTATTAATTCCAAGTTTAAGACGTGGTACAGGAGAACTAAATATTCGTGAATTTGGTAATTTAGTTGGCCGTTCTGGAAGACCTGGATTTGGCACAGAAGGACGTAGTTTGGTGTTACTTAGTAATCAATCAACAGATTGGAGCGATAAAAAAGCACGTGAAAGATACATATCT
The DNA here is from genome assembly GCF_963896525.1 of Nodularia sp. LEGE 04288. Lineage (NCBI taxonomy): Bacteria > Bacillati > Cyanobacteriota > Cyanophyceae > Nostocales > Nodulariaceae > Nodularia > Nodularia sp. LEGE 04288. The sequence goes on along the minus strand of NZ_CAWQOY010000138.1, from coordinate 11,417 downwards.
TTGATAGGACAATTAGAGAATCAAACACAAGCAACAAGCCTAAATGTAAATCCTGTAAGTCCTCTCGCTGAATTACTAATATGTTTGGAAGAACAATGGCAAATAATTTCTAGTTCTAATAGACAGGATAATTTTTTAACCTGGCTGGAAAAAACTGCCCCACTATCTCCTGAGAATAATTTCTCAGAACTGGAATCATCAGCCATTGAAACTCTTGATTCCCTGGATATGTTTTTACTATCTGTAATTGTTGAAATTGAAAATTTAGCAGCAAAAGATTTAAGCTCTAATGAATTGGAAGAACAACTGCAAAAAATTTGGCAACGAAGCTTTGCATATTATGCAAGTAGGGAACAAGAAAAACTAGAAAATTTATTTATTAGGCGAGGTATCGCGCTGAAAACAGAAATTTATAAAGATGTTTCACAGCGTCGGCGCTTGTATCGCACTAGTCTACCACCACGTGCTGGAAATGAGCTTTTAAATCTCTATCCTAGCATTAAAAAACAACTATCTATGGGTGGAGATTATGCTATTTGGACAGCAGAAAAACGTTTTAACTATGTTCAAGATATAGTTAGTAATTTAACCAGTATATCTAAATTTCGACTGAGTGACCCACCAAGAAATGTTTCTTGGGATGAGATATTACGCTGGTGGTTTGAACCTAATACAGTAAATAAAAAACCAAAGCCGACTCAAATTTCAAATTGGCATTCATATATTAGTCAAAATTTTGGATATAGATTTAACTGGGGATTAGGAAGTGTTATTGCACTAGCAATAGATGAAGCTTTTGGTGGTGAGTTAGTTGAATCATCCCTTGAAAACTGGTCACAAACTGGGCTACCTTGGATTGTTTTTTGGATGAAAGAACTTATTGTATGGGGAACATTAGAGCCAGTAGCCGCATACTTACTTGCTAAAGTGGAAGAGGTAATAACTCGTAAACAAGCTGAAGAATTGGCGCAAACTTACTATTTGTACATTAGCGAAAGAGAAACAGAACCAGATGAATATCTTAATGCGGTAAATATCAAAAATTGGGTAGAACAATCATTCTCCAATCTTGAAAAACGATATTCGCCAAAGCTAAAACCTCCTAATCAAGTGAATGTTAATTTACTTATAGATTTTAATAAAGCTCCAACTAAAAATTGGAAAGTAGTACCTGTAGAAATTGGCGATAATATTCAATGGTTTGATTTAGCAGGTTTTCCGCTTGCAGTGTGCCAGAAACCTGAAAATTGGCAGTCTGATTTTTTAAACACTTATGACTTCACACTTGAAACTGAAAATAAAATAGTTTCATCAAAAGTTTATGTGTGACTTGTTAAAACTCAAATTCGTTCCGAACCCATCTTCTACATTTTTCCCCAATCAAAGGTTTTCATTCCCTGAATTTTCATTGCCACCGCTTCAGGAAGGGGAATCACCGATAAGCGATTTCCTGGTCTGACCACCATTAGTTCTTCAGGGGTGAACTTTTCTCTGAGCGTTGACAGACTAATAGCGTGGTCAAAAGTTTCCACAAATTCTACTACAACTGTTTGCCAACGCGGTGATTCAGGACTTGATTTCGGGTCAAAGTATTTGCTTTTTGGCTCAAACTGGGTCGGGTCAGCAATACCTGTTTTTACTACACGCATTAACCCCACAATGCCGGGAGGATTGGTGTTAGAGTGATAGAAAAAAGCTAAATCTCCAGGGAGCATTTGACGCAAATAATTGCGAGCTTGATAATTGCGAACGCCATCCCAAATAGTCTCGCTCTGCCGTTGAAGGTCAGCGATGCTATAGACTAATGGTTCTGATTTCATGAGCCAATAATTCATGGCAACGGTATTGGATATATAAACGCTTTTTCATCTTCCTTCATTTTGACTTTTTCTGGTGGTGAATTATGCACACCACACCAGAAAAAACTTTGATCAAGCTCGCTTTAACTAATTTTTTTGGTTTGCTTACATACGGTTTTTTTGGATTTACGCTGTAATTTCCACTTGCGGATGCTTTGAACCATAGAGCTAAAGTCACGACTAGCAAAGGCTGTGGTTTGATTCGCACTATGCCAAATTGTATTTGCTTCTGTGATCTCAAGTGGAGGTGTGCAGCGATCGCAATATCGGTCAAATAGTAGGCGTGGTTCGGGATGATACACAATACTCTGTTGATTCAGCAAAGCCGATGTACCTAGAAGATTCCGTGCTAACTTGTAGCCAGCATTGTTTCGGTTGCCTTCAAATTCTCCGTGAACGAGAAGAGTGCGATCGCTCTTTGTTAAACAAACACACAAAGGAACAGACATTCCGCTAGCGCGTAATTGTTTGAGAGATGAGCAATTATCTCTGGTTGTAGTCTTTGTTACTCTCTCGCGTCGGCAATGTAAGGTAGAGCGAGAAAGAGTTACAGAAGGTTGCAGTAACGCTGTTTGTGGGTGGGTAACTTCTCCGTTTTTACCTTGGTGGAGAAGCTGCACCCACTTACGCCAACGTTGTTCTGACAGTTTGTAGGGAAATAAGCCTGTAGAATCCAACGAGCTTTCTAGTTCTTCCCAACTGTACTGACAGTCTGACCACTGCTCCAAAGTAATGGGAATCGTCGCACTCAAGACTCCATTTACTACCTGTCTGCGAACCATCCCCGGTAATCTCATGGAACGAGCCAAGTTACAAATTGCGGGGTCGGCATTTTGGATAATCGTGAGTTTGCGGTTGAGACACAGCCATTGAGCAGGTTTCAAAGGATGGCTGCATCTTAAGTAAACGTGCAGGGATTTCCCACCTGTGTAAACGACTGCGGCGGGTTCCAAGTTGATTTCATCCTTGAGTCGGTTTACAGCTTGTCGCTGTTCATTCAGTGCTAAATCATCAATTTCGTAGAACAAACACTGACATTGGCTGACGTGGTGATTACTAATGCCCTTGTCTGGTTGATTGGGGTAGAAACTGACGGTAGCACCCAAAGTTGACATTTTAAATGCCAATGCCCAACCATCAGTATAATGTTTAGGTGTCAATCGCCAGCAAGTGTTACCTTGTTTATCTCGTCCGCCATAGGTGCAGCAATAAAGTTGAAATCCTTGGTGAGTGATTTTACCACAGAGAATATACTGAGAGTAAATCAGTTGGCCATTGCGCCAGTAGCAATTCCAACTTTCAGGTATTAGTTCTGTAGGCAAGTCCCAGGAAATCCTCAGCCAGATTTTACTACCTGTAATCAAGCCTATTTGTCTCAGAAATTTAATTGTTGTTTGTCTGGGATTGAAGATCATGGCAGCTACGCCTGAAGATTTGTTCTTCTCTCTGTGGCGTTAGCTGCTGTGTTTAAATGAACTACAGGTTTCCTGTATAAACAAGGTAGGAGCAGAATTGCATAAGTGATTAATTTTTAGGTTTACACGGAACATACTTAAGGAAAATGACAATTAAAATTTAAATCAACTGTCGTCCAGTAGCGTATAAAAAGTTTATAGTTTACTGGTGTCGCTCATAATGGATGTTGCCGCCAACCCTAGTAAATTACTAGGGGATAATTTAGATAAACCCTAGTAATTTGAAGATATCCCCTAGTAAAATGCGAAGACACAAGGGCGAGGGTAACGGATATATTTATTGGCGGAAGATCACCAAAAACGGGAAAGACTACCCGCAAGCTTACTACCATTGGCAGGAAAAGGGTCGCAAGAGAACCAAATATATACCCAAGCATTTACTAGGGGATATTCAACAAGCTGAGGCTGCTAAACGTCCAGTTAAAGAAATTCTCCTGATTTTGGGCATTTCTGTAGACCCTAGTAATTTATCAGGGGATACCGAAAACAGCCCTAGTCAGAATAACCCTAGTAAAACGGAAATATCCCCCAGTAACAATAGCCCTAGTAATTTACTAGGGGATATCGGAAACAGCCCTAGTCAGAATAACCCTAGTAAAACGGAAATATCCCCCAGTAATAATAGCCCTAGTAATTTACTAGGGGATACCGAAAACAGCCCTAGTAAAATGCGGCGACATAAAGGAGAGGGCAGTGGCAACATCTACTGGCGGGTGATTACCAAAAATGGCAAGGATTACCCCCAGGCTTACTATCATTTTGAGATTTGGACTCAAGGCGATCGCCTCCGGCGGGGCGTAGCCCATCGCTTGATAAAATCATCTAAGTATATTCCTAAGCGGTTACTTCAACGAGTGCAAAAGTTAGAGGAACAAAAAACACCAGTGAGAGAAATTTTGCAGGTATTAGGGCTATCAATCTGATGAAAGACGACTAAGTATTTTGCAGATGGCGATAAAATTAATTAGTTAGGTTCTAACTAAAGTTCCCACCCTTGAAGCTGTGTGATTGGGCTATGCTCAGGTTGCGGCTTGCTGTCAATTAGCATCTTATTCCAACCACCTGCTTGACCAGGCGAAACTCTTTGAGCTTGGGGTAATTCAGCCAGTATGCCAGAGACCAAATCCTGATTTTGCTCATGGTCTTTAAAAGCGATGATCACTGTATCAAGGGAACGCAAAAAGTCTAGAGGTAATTCTTGACTTTCGCCTACACTCCAATACAATGTGGGTTTACGCTTTTGTTTGTCAATAGTCGATTCTAAGGCAATTACAGAGAGAACTTCAATTGGGTTACTCAGTAGTACCGCTCTTTTAACTATGGTATCCGTAGCTACCCAAAAACTACCATTTTTGCTCAGTTCAGAATTGAGAGGAATAGCGGTGAAGTCACCTGTTATTTCTAACTGCTTGGTTTGAGTGGGAACATCATCAAGTGTACGTTCTACAAATACTGCTTGACCTGTTTGACTGCCATAGAGCCAACCCTGTTGATACAGTTTTGTGAGCAGAGAATTGGGTAAATTGTACTGCTGGTTTAACTTGAGGCGTATTGGTTCCCAGTTTGCTGGTTCTGGTGCAGGTGATAAATGTATTGGCTTGACTGTTGGTGTGGCATTTTCAGTATTTTGCTCTATCAATGTTTGGATAGGTTCATCGTCTCGTTTTGTGGAGATGTCTGGTATGGCATTTCCAGCATTATGTTCTATAAGTTTCTGGATTAGCTGGTCATCCCGCTGGGGAATATAACTGACACCTCGATGCTTTTGTAAACCTGCAAAAGTATACGCCTTGCCTAAATGCGTACCACTGAAAGCCACGCTATCAAGTTGGTAACTAATGCCTTTGACTTTGCCTGTGCGAGTATAGCCAACGCGGACATTGATCCCTTGCTGTTGTAATTGCCCAATTAACTCTGGCATGATGGGATGGTCTTGGGTTGCTTCGTCAAGCGATCGCTGAAGTTTAACTCTAACACTTTCTTCTCCAGTTCTAGCCAATTGCCTGCGTTCACCAGTGCTTGGACTGTGTTTATCTTTCTCCCAACTGGCTGGCACAGATTGTAAATTGTATTCTTTCTCCAGCTTGCGGATGATGACTTCACTTCTGCGGTTGTCCCAGCTATCAGAAACCGTAGTCCCATCCAATTGAATCCGACTCGCAGCAATATGTGCGTGGTCATGTTCCCGATCAACATGACGCACCACTATATATTGATTCATCTTAAAACCCATTGCTTGCAAATACTTCTGAGCGATTTCGTGCCAAGTGTCATCATCCAAATTCTCATGGTGGGGCAAACTGAGGGACGCATGGTAAACAGCCCTACTCACCTTTGGGTTTAATTTTCTCGATAGACCAAACTCAGTTGCTAATTCACGTGGGTTGGTTCCTTCCATGTTCCCACCAATATATCTGGCTCCCTCTTTACCAAAAAGGTAGTCTAACAGTTCTCGGAAACTTTTACCTTTGACGTGCTTGCCAATCATTTTCATCTTCCAGGAAACCCTCTCCGCAGCCTTCGTGCAATGTCCGTAGGGACAAGGCTTGTGTCCGGTACTTTATACTTCGTCCTGTATATCATTGTTAAAATCGATGTCAGCAATTTCTCGCCGCACTTGCTTGACCAAGTTTTTCACTTGTTCTAACAATCCTCTATCCACGACTACTGGCTCTCCCATGAGTACCGTTGTATTAATTGCTTTAGCTATTTGGTTGAGATTATTACCTATTTTACCCAATTCCCAATAAGTTTGACCTGCCACTCTGGTAACACGCCTGGGCAATTTGTTCTTCAAAGTTTTGCTACGAAACAGTTCACTGATGGTCAGACCATTTTCTCGTGCCATTTGTAATGCTGCTTGCCGTTCTTCTGGAGTCAGCATTATTTCTATTTTGCAAGAACGCTTCTGTCCCATTGCATCTGTTGCTTCTCAACTTTTTCTAGTTTGACGGAAGCATTAAGATTTTTGATTAACCATTGGGACATTGTTGAGCAAAATTTTTAAAAGATATTGAGTTTCCCACTTGCCGAATTTCCTTTTTGAAAGGATGCACCGGATGACATATCGTTTTTAGATCAACTTCCCCTCTGTCACGATGGTTGACCGAAAAATTTTAGATTTTGGATTTTAGATTTTGGATTGGGAATTTTCGGTACAAGCCCCGCCCCTTCAGGGCGGAATTAATCCAAAATACTCGCAGCGCTGCATACGCTTCGCTAACGCCAATCTAAAATCCTCAGAGCTATAAAATTTAGAGTGGAGTAAATCCAAAATCCAAAATACTCGCGGCGCTGCGTACGCTTCGCTAACGTAAATCCAAAATTGATTGACATACTGAGATAGGGGAACCGTGAACAGAGGGCAAGTTTGTTGCCGCACTTGGGGGGTACTTTTTTCTCCCTAGACAAAATATCCGGATAGCAACATAGCTTGCTACCCACCAAAACTGATTTTGCATTCTCAAATTAAGCGCCGGACGAATCGGCAATGGATCTGAATTGGATCTGAATTGGATCTGAATTGGATCTGGATTGGATCGCAATTGGATCTGAATTTACACATTTTTTATCAATAATTAGCGTTTATTGAGAATAAAAATGTTACATAAGCTACGTAGGCTAGAGAATTGGATCTGAATTGGATCGCAATTGGATCTGAATTGGATTTGAATTGGATCTGAGTTGGATCGCAATTGGATCTAAATTGGCACACTTTTGGCAAGTAAATTTCTGAGCAAAAAAGTAATGACTTGATCAACAGCAATGGAAAAAAAATATCCAACTGGCTAAAATTTGCCTCAAAAAAAATAGACAGTAGAAAGATGTTCACAGGCAATATTTGCATTTAAGTTAAAAACAGCTTTTACGCATAACACAATTAGAGTCATGTCAAACCTGATAGTCAGCTTTGACCCTGGGGCTTCCTTGACCAAGATTGTTTACGAACTAGCAACTGAAGGCCAGCCACGCCTAATGACAATGGAACCAGAGATGCTGAAGTTGCCTCAAAGTTCGATTGACGCTTATATGTCAAGTCGCAAGGGTCTGGAATCTTCTCAACCAGCAGATGAAGCCTGGGTGTCTTGTGCCGCAGATGATCATACACAATGTACAGTGGTAGGATTCTTAGCACGACAGTTTTCTGCATCCGCCAGACTCGATAAACTCAAGTACGAAACTTCAATTCACAAAGTTTTGGCAGTGATTGGTGCGATCGCCTGCGGGTGTGCGCGGAGTGCGATCGCTTCGGGTAAAACGCAAAGTGCAATCGCCGGAGGCGGGGCTAAGTCCTGCGGACACGCTACGCGAATGCCCATCGCTCAACAGAATCAATTGCCCAACAAGTTTTCACTATCACTGACCTCACTACTGCCCTATGGTGAATATCAAAATCGCCAAGCATTTGAGCAACAGTTGCGGAATGCACTCAAGGATTTTAAGTTTCGGGGTCAAAGGTTGCGGGTGAAACTGGAGCGATTCGAGTGTCTGCCTGAAGGTGCGGGATTAGCAATGATTCGTCAACGCCAGAATGGTAAAGAATGGTTCAATACCCAAACCATTGCCGTACTAATGTTTGGGCATCGTAATACCAGTGTCTTATTATTTGAACGGGGCAAGATGACGGCGGGTTACACCAATGGGTTAGGCTTTCACCAAATGGTCAAGCGCGTAATTGAACGTACATCTGGGCAGGATGCCACTGCTTTGACCTCTGCCATCTATGCAGCTGGTTCAGATATCACCGTGGATAACCCAGCAATTCGCGCGTTGGTCAAAAGCCGAGACCCAAAAAACATTGATTACGAATTGCAGATGATTGTTAATGCCATTACTACGGCTAAAGCTGAGTATTGGTCTAGGCTTTACGATTGGCTGGAATCAACTTTACCTGCGGTGAACGAGGTGATTTTGAGTGGTGGTGCAGCGTTGTACTTAGAACAAGAGCTACAAGACTGTTTTCCAGAAATTTCCACGTACTGGGGTACTGACTTACAGCAACAGGTACAAAAGGTTTTTCAAAATGGTAGTAATGATTGTTACCATAGTTTTCGAGATCAAGAAGCTTTATCCTTTAGGTTAATTGATGCTTTTGGTTTGTTTATGCGGTTTAGAGCGCAAATGGAGAAAATAGCATGACTACCAATAAAAAACAGCCCAAAAATCATCACAATGGTAAACCGCGTCAAGTTTTTAGATTTTGTTACCACCCTTATTCAAATACTATTGATGGGAAGCTAATGGCATATCTGCAACAGGGATATGGCGAGCGTTCTAGCAAAGAAATGGTCTTACAAGCATTACGAATGTGTTGGTTACCTTTAGCCTACAAAGCACAAGCAAATGCAAGTGTAGATATTACTGATTCAGAACTGCGTCGCATAGGGTTAATTTGTTGTCATTCCCTCGAACAACACTTGGCTTATTTACGGATGGAATTAGGACTACCACACAAATCAACTGATATTTTGCCTGTACCTCTTAGTAACATAAGTAATCCTCAAGCCTTGGCTGCTCTGTTCGGTTTAGATGCTGGTAATTTCACTAGCCATGCAAATGATAATTTTAGCAACCAAAGTCAAAATATTAGCAATAACAATAGTCATAGCCAACCACAACCAAAAATTGATTATGATGCGTTCATTCCTGGTACAGGGTCTTTTCATGATCATACAGACGATATGTTTGAAGATATTTAAGTATTAATTAATCCACAGTTAGTGAAACTACAAGGAAGTAAAAAAAATGGCAGCAATTCACTTTATAGATGGTGAAAAGGGAGGAGTGGGCAAGTCTTTGTTTGCCAGAGTCATGGTGCAGTATTGCATTGATCATAAACTATCTTATGAATTGGTAGAAGCCGACCCCAGTAATCCAGATGTGGGCATATTCTACCCAGGAAATCATAAAACCGCAGTTTTTAGTGAATCAGAGCGTAAAGCTTATGATGCTGATGAAATTTTCAATTTAGCACTACAAAATTCGGTGATTGTCAATTTACCTGCTCAAGTCTACCCAGCCGTAACAGATTGGATTGACCGTAATCAAATCCTAGAGATTACTGGCAAAAATAAGGTAAAAATATACAAATGGTTTGTTTGTAGTGGCGGTTATGATAGCGTCCAATTATTTATGCGATCGCTAGAACACTTTGAAAAGAAAATTAAGCATATATTCGTCCGCAACTGTGGTTTATGCGATGACTGGAAACACGTAGATGGGCGGGATAATTTACAAGATTTAATCAAGGCTTATAAAGTAGCAGTAATCGACTTTCCCAAGTTCAGCTATCGAGAACGGGATATCCTAGATGCGAACCACATCAACTTTTCGGAAGCTAAGAATTATAGTGAATTAGGTGTATTAGGCAAACAAAGATTGCATAGTTTCCTGAAAAGAGCTTTTGAGGAAATTGAGAAAGCTAAAGTTTGGCATCCTCCTGTTGCTTCAATTACTCCACCTGCTAAAACAACTGATGATGCTACTATCAATAGCAAAGTTGCTACTCGGAACTAATCTCATTGACATCTTCTGTAAGTATGCATAATTCTCACACTGAAGAACTCGATTTGGATGATCAGTTTTTGGATTCAGTCGCCGCTAGAGGCAAAGGGTTAAATCGGATTCCTTACCCAACTCTTCTAGATTTAGCAATTCGAGGTAAAGATGATGCGTTCAAAGCTAGGGTTTGGGAAATAGTCGTTCAAACTGGAGTTGACCCTGATGATCCAACTTTTTTGATGATGGTGGCTACAGGTAGGTTACAGGCGCTATTGGAAGATAATCCTAAAGAAATGGAGGCAATGTTTGACCAATGGCAAACCCAGCTTTATGATCATCTACAAAGTTATGAAAAAGCAGCAGTCAAAGGTCAGCAGAAAGCGATCGCTCATGCAGTGACAACATTAATTAAGCACACAGAATTTGAGCGGGCGATACATTCTGTTCCTTCGCTCATTGCGGCTGGTGTTCTGTTATTGATCACGGCAGCAGTTGGTGGAGTTTTCAGTGTCGGGGGAATGCTTTGGTATCAATCGAGCAATTTAGATCCGGCTGGGCCACGTCAGCTGACTCAAGCACAAGCTGAGGCTCTGAAATGGGCTACCAGCAACGAAGGTAAGTTTGCTCAACATCTCATGGACTGGAATCGAGATTTGTTGAGTCGAGATCATCGTGGTCAACTTGCCTGTAGCAAAGAAGTCCAGCGTCTGGGTGTAACTTTGGAAATCGGAGCGAGCAGCAAAAAAGCCGCATCTGGTTTTTGCACTATTTGGGTACAGCCTCCAAATCAACGTAAGTTTACAACACTACCCAGGCAATAGAAGACAATTGTATTCTTCATCCACAGCCAGCAATGCAAGGGATTACACGAACAAAGTGTGCTGACCAATCAAAGGCATTTTCCTAGAAAAGTACGATTAATTGTCAAATTTTAAATTTCAGAGGTTGAGCGTATGTTTAACTGCAAACTTAACTGGTTTTGGCTGATGACAACTGGAGTTATGGTAGCAGCTTGTACTCATACTACCATAGATACAAGTGGCAATAGTGAAAGCAATATTGCTCAAGCTTCATCTATACCTAATTACCCCCCAATGTATAATGTTGAGGTGAAAGTCTGTGGTGATATTATTGCTCCCATTCGAGATGAGCAACGCTGTATCAACCAAAATCTGCGCTTGTGGGGGCCAGTAAAAGAAGCGAAATTAGTGCGTACAGGTATTTCTCTACCATCTGTTTCTGCTGTAGATCATAAAGTTGCGATCGCTTCTCAAGGCTGTTATCCTGTTTACTCGCAACCTTCCCAGGCACAGTTTTATTGGGCTGACACAATTATTCAGGTTAATCGCGGTTCTACACCAACCATTGAAATCAAACAAACGCAACTTTCCAACCAGCAGATTTATGAGTTAATGACCAATCGGCTTACCAGTCGGAGAATTGCCACCTTTGGCGGGATGGGCTGCGAACCTGCGCCTGTAAATTAAAGTTTTTTGTTGTACGATAGGTCAAATCAATTCCAAATTCACAAAAAAAAAGGTCACGTACCCTTATTTTAGTGTCCTTCGGGTAAGGGTGGGTG